>JBDUBY010000297.1:0-2383 GCA_040003735.1 Parafilimonas sp. | reverse complement strand
TAAAAGCGTTGAATGCAGATATGCAAATTGTAGTTGCATTCCGCATGTTGCCGGAAATTGTTTGGAACATGCCGCCTATGGGAACAATAAATGTTCATGCATCTTTATTGCCAAATTATCGCGGCGCAGCGCCAATAAATTGGGCAATAATAAATGGCGAAACAGAAACAGGAATTACAACATTTAAACTGCAACAGGAAATTGATACAGGCAATATTTTAATGCAGGAAAAAATTTCAATTAGTGAAAATGAAACAGCAGGCGAATTACATGATGCATTAAAATTACTCGGCGCTGATGTATTAATTAAAACAGTTGAAGGTTTAATAAATAAAACACTTGCTGAAGTTTCTCAATCTGAAATTCGCACACCAGAATCTGAAATTAAATTGGCGCCTAAAATAAATACAGAAACCTGTACAATTGACTGGAGTAAAAATGCAGACGATATTTTTAATTTGATTCGTGGCCTATCGCCATATCCAACTGCATTTACATATTTGCATGATAAGATGCTGAAAATTTATTTTGGTAAAAAAGAAATCAGCGATCATCCTTACGCAAATGGCGATGTATTATCAGACGGGAAAACTTTTTTGAAATTTGCCTGCACAAACGGCTTTATTCATTGCACAGATATACAATTGCAAGGCAAAAAAAGAATGTTAATTGAAGAATTTTTACGCGGTTATAGAATTAATAAATAACCTGTTAAACGTATTACATAATATTAAGAGCCAACGCAAAATTGGTTACAATGCCGGGTAATGCCACCCATAAAAAATATGGATAGAAAACAATAAACAGGATAAAAATGCCAACCCACATAAAAAAGTATAACCAATATTTTGTAGTTGATGTACGCTGTTCCATTAATAAAAGATTTCTGCAAAAATAACAGTGAAAAAAGAATGAAGGAAATATTTATTTGTATTCCATAACCGGGTGCCGTTCAAACGGGTATTTTTCTTCATCAAAAATGTAACGATAAGTAACCATTCGGCGGCTTTGCGAGGCGCCGAGGCTTTTATAAATATTTATCATTTTCGGGTTCCAGTCGCCCGCCCAACCCATTTCATAACTATCATACCAATTCAGCGTTTGTATTGGCAACGATGCTTCATAAATCATAAAAGAATCAATGCCCAAACCTTGGTATTTCGGCACAATGCCAAATGCAACGCCGGTAAATATTCTGCATTTATTATTTTTTTTCATCCATAATAAACGCAGCTTTTCAATTATGCCAAGCTTGCCGTTAAAGTGTTTAAAATATTCATTCAAATCAGGAATATTAATCCACATTGCAATAGGCTCATCTTTATAATATGCAAACCAAATAACGCGTTCATCCATTACCAGTTTCATTTTATTAAAAAGCTTCATAACCTGTTTTACGGTTATTTCTTTTTCTTCGCCGTGTTGTGCCCACGCTGCATTGTACACCGTAGCAAATTCCTGCGCATGTTTTTCTAAATTTTTTATGCTGATGTGGCGCGCTTCATAACCGGGCTTTGATTTAATTTTTTTATACCGTTCCGGGAATTTATCTGATATTTTATCCTTCACACCCATTGCATAATAATACTGGTTATAATAATTTTTAAACCCATAGTTTTCAAACAGCTTTTCATAATAAGGCGGATTATAAGGCATTCCATAAATTGGTGCTTTTTCAAAACCTTCCACCATTAAACCCCACCATTTATCGCGGTCGCCAAAATTTATTGGTCCGTCCATGGCTTCAGCGCCTTCGTTTTGCAACCACTGCTTTGCTGCATCAAATAAAATTTTTGCTGCTGCATCATCATCAATACAATCAAAAAAAGAAATTCCACCGGTTATAAATTCAGTGTCTTTATTTATATATTTTGAATTGGTGAACGCCGCAATGCGGCCAATTAATTTGTTGTCATCTTTTAATATCCAGCGCTGTATTTCGCCATATTTAAATGCTTTGTTTTTCGATGGCTCAAAAACATCATTCACCTCTTTATCCAATGGCCGTATATAATTCGGGTTGTTCCTGTTCATCAGCACATTAACTTTAATAAAATCTTTTGCTGTGGCTGCGTTGTTTACTTCAATTAATTGCATGGCACGAATGTAATAAAAACAGTATTCAGGTTTCAAGTTCAAAATCATCAAACAAAAAAATAAGCACTATTGTAACTTTTATCCTCTTTAGCCGTACCACTATAAATCTGTTTTACGAATATTGATTTTACAGCTTTTAAAAGGCCTCTATGACTGAACGGGACTACAATGATTGTGTAAACTTATATGCCGACAATGTTTTTCGCTTTATTGTGAAAAATATACGGCATGAAGAAGACGCAAAAGATATTGTGCAAACTGCTTTTGAAAAATTATGGCGCAACCG
>JBDUBY010000096.1:0-2386 GCA_040003735.1 Parafilimonas sp. | reverse complement strand
CAATGCGGAAGCCACGATTTTAAACAAAAGAATTTTGGTACGGAAAAAATTGAAGAGTTGGTTGCGGAAACTTTTCAATCTGCAAAAGTTGCACGCATGGATTATGATACGATGAAAGGAAAAAATAATCATGATACGCTGATTAAATTATTCGAGCAACAAAAAATTGACCTGCTTGTGGGCACACAAATGATTGTAAAAGGGTTAGATTTTGAACATGTAAATCTTGTTGGAATTTTAGATGCAGACAGCCTTTTAAACTTCGCTGATTTTCGCGTGAATGAACGTGCATTTCAATTAATGGAACAGGTGAGTGGAAGAGCAGGAAGAAAAGATAATACCGGTAAAGTATTGATACAGGTAAGCAACACACGCCATCCTGTTTTACAATTTGTGCAGGAACATAACTATAAAGCCTTGTATGATTTTGATATTCGCACCCGCGAACAATATCATTACCCGCCATTCACAAGGTTAATTCATATAAGGTTTCGCCATAAAGAAAATCATATTGCAGATGAAGCGGCTAATATTTTTGTTGCTGGTATTAAAAAAGATTTTGAACAATATATCACAGGTCCGGCACAACCTGTTATAAATCGTTTGCGTAATAAATATTTGTGGGATATTTTGTTGAAGCTTCCAAAAAATGCGCAGCTAATTAATCAATGTAAAATTCAGATTGAACAGCAAACTGCAATATTAAAATTTAATAAACGCTATCGTTCTGCTGATATAATTGTTGATGTAGATCCAGTGTGATTCTTTATTTTTTTCTTGATAAAAAAAGTAACAAAAAAAATAAGAAAGGATGATATGCAACACATCCTTTCTTATACCTTGATTAGGATTTTTTAGTGTTGCTTTTTCAGCTTTATTCCTTGCTAAATAAATACACAATAAATAAACCTTCTGTTTTCTGAAGGGTTTTGATGGAAAAATTAATATCTCACAAACGTATAACGCTGTACACTTTTTCCATCATAATATGTTGCGATGAATTGACTGTTTCCTGCAAAGCTGATATCATCAAAATAGAGATCAATATAACTGCCGCCGCTGCCTGAAACACTTACAGAAAAATCTTTGTGCGAATCAATTTGATAATTGCCGTAATCATCATAATAACCTGTAGAAATAATGCTGCTGTTCCAATCGCCCTGCATGTTTCCGTCATTATCTGAATATTGCGCGCTGCCATCGTTATAAAAACTAAATATGCCAGGCAAGCCTGCATCAAAACTATACCATCCATTTTTGCCTAAATAAGATGCATCGCTTACATACCATGTACCGCTTATTGAATATGTTGGTGAAGGCGCAGATACTTCAACCGATTTTACGCAGGAAGTAAAACACATTGAAATGAATAAAACTGTTGATAGAGATAAAATTGTTTTCATAAAAATTATTTTTGATTTAGTGTTTGTTGTTATTGTCACATGTATTGATGTGAAATGATAACAACAGTTAAACACAGTGTAGTTAAAGAAATGAAAATGATATTTCTTTTGTATTGACTTTGATAATTATTGCAATGCTTTTTATTTTGTTTTAATGTTGAATAGCAATCAAAAGCTGCTATGAAAAAAATATGTACAAGGGAGTGACACAACCGTGATGCCACGAAGTACTATTGCTTGTAATCAAAAAATAATTTATTTAAAACCATTTACCTTCGCCGCTCTTCTAAATAATTTTTTATGAATAACGATTGGAAAGAATACCAGGAAAAAAATAAAGAACGTTTTTTAAATGAATTGATTGAACTCTTACGCATACCAAGTGTAAGTGCACGTAGCGAACATAAACCAGATATGCAAACCTGCGCTGAAGCGATGCAGCAAAAATTAAAAGATGCCGGTGCTGATAAAGTAACAATTTATAAAACAGAAGGCCATCCAATTGTGTATGGCGAAAAAATAATTGATGCTAACAAGCCAACAGTTTTAGTGTATGGACATTATGATGTGCAACCACCGGATCCGCTGGAACTATGGCACAGCGGGCCTTTTGAGCCGGTTATAAAAAATGGAAAATTATATGCACGTGGTTCTGCGGATGATAAAGGCCAGGTATATATGCATATAAAGGCTTTGGAAACAATGACTGCAACCAACTCATTGCCAACCAATGTGAAATTTATTATTGAAGGAGAAGAGGAGATAGGTAGTCCAAGTTTAGCAACATTTATAAAAGCAAATAAAGATTTATTGAAGGCTGATGTAATTCTTATCAGCGATACATCTATGTTGAGTTTGGATACACCTTCGATGGATGTTGGTGTACGTGGTTTAAGTTATATTGAAATAGAAGTTACAGGCGCAAACCGTGACCTGCACAGCGGTGTATATGGCGGCGCTGTTGCAAACCCAATAACTATTTT
>JBDUBY010000366.1:0-2388 GCA_040003735.1 Parafilimonas sp. | reverse complement strand
TATACACCTGGCGGAACATCTATCGCTAAAACACTGGAATATGCTTTTGATGATTGGTGTTTATCTCAACTCGCAGATAGTTTGCATAAAGATGATGATGCAAAAAAATATTTTGATCGTTCAAAAGAGTATAAAAATATATGGGATTCAGCACATAACTGGTTTCGTCCGCGCAATGAAGATGGTTCATGGCAAACGTGGCCGGCAACAGGAAGATTAACCGATTGGTATGGCACGTTTGAAACAAATCCATATCAGCAAGGTTGGTTTGTGCCTCATGATGTTGATGGAATGGTTGCATTGATGGGAGGGAGGGAAAAAGTAATTGCTGATCTTGAAAACTTCTTTGATAAAACACCAAAAACATTCATGTGGAATGCATATTATAATCATGCAAATGAACCGGTGCATCATGTGCCATTTTTATTTAATCGTTTGGGTGTTCCGTGGCTTACACAAAAATGGACAAGAATAATTTGCGACAGTGCTTACCGCAATTCAGTAGAAGGTTTGGTGGGCAATGAAGATGTTGGTCAAATGAGTGCCTGGTATGTGTTGGCATCGATGGGTATTCATCCTGTTTGTACTGGTTCTACAAGAATGGAAATTACAAGCCCATTGTTTTCATCAATCAATATAAAATTAAAAGATGATAAAGTTTTTTCCATCATCGCACACAATAATTCTACTTCTAACATTTATATACAAAGCGCATTATTAAATGGAAAGTCATACAATAAATGTTATATAGACTATACTGATATAATGAAAGGAGGCAAGCTTGAATTAACGATGGGAGATGAGCCAAATAAAAACTGGGGTATTGAACAAACCGATGCGAAGATTGTGTACAAAGATTTAACAGCAACAGCATTTTTCAAGCGCACGAAAGGGGTTATCGCAATGGATGGAGGTTTTACAGTTACATTAAACGATGGAAAGGTTTTGTGGTTGTTTGGTGATAGTTATGTTGATGATTACGACACCACAACGCACAGCGTTCCCTGTTTATTCCAGGCAAGAAACAGCGGGTTGTTGCAACCATCAGCTAACGATTGGAACTGGCATAATACAATTGCTTTAGCTAACAATAGCAGCGACAATAAAACATTTTTAAAGTATGCGCAACATCCTGATCATTTCTTCTGGCCTGGTTCAGGTTATCAAATAAAAGACACCATTTTTATTTATGGATTGAATATGAAAAATGCAACGGGTGGTTTAGGGTTTGCAAAAGCAGGAAATGATGTATGGATAAAACTTGCTTATCCATCATTAAAAATTATTGATATAAAGGAAATGCCTTTTGCATTAGATAGTATACAATTTGGATGTGGATTAATAACAAATAATAATGATGGTTATGCATACATCTATGGCACAAAACCAAAATTTATTTCTGCAGGAATATATCTTGCAAGGTTTAAAATAAATGAACCTTTTAATGCATGGAATTTTTGGAATGGACAATCATGGAGCAAAAATATTAATGATATAAAACCGGTTGCAACATCGCCATCAAACAGTACAACTGTTTCTAAAGTAAAAAATAAATATGTGATGCTTACTGCGGAATTCAGTTTGGGTTGTGATGGCGGAAAAAATATTTATGCATCAACAAGTGATTATATCGAAGGGCCGTTTTCAGAACCGAAAATCATTTATACGATCAACGATACTATTCAAGGTCATTACCCATTTTTTTATTTGCCAATCGCTCATCCTGATTGCATCAATAATAAAAATGAATTGCTTGTTCATTATTCCATCAACGGATATTCTCCTTGTCTTGTTAATTGCGTAAATAATAAATTCAATCCAGAATATTACAGACCTCAAGCTATTCGCGTTCCGTTAAGTTTGCTCGATATTAATAATTAAAAATTATTCTCTTTAAAGAGATTACGAGCAATCGGTATTATACATAAAGAAGACGTGATGTAATAATTATTCATTCATTACAAAAGAATTATTTCCGGCTTTTAGTATATAATTTTTTGCCTTCCAGATAAATATACCTGAAGTATTTATTGGCAAGTTGATTTGTACATTCCATTTTGTTGAATCAAGTTTATAAGCCACAGCAACCTTGCCGGATGGATGCGGAATTTCTCCGCTTACATTGGTTAAATTTCCTAAATGCGGTTCAATTTTTATTTTACTAAAACCCGGCGCATCACTATCAATTCCTAACACTGTTCTAAAGAATTCTATATTAGGACTGCAGCCCCATGCATGACAATCTGAACGCGTATTTTCAAGGTCAGATATTTCTGCCCATGTAGTAAGACCCATCTTTATATTATTTCGCCATACATCAAGCCAATTCATATAATCATTGCCATAGCCACCTTTTACCAATGCCATGTGCAGGTAATATTTAAAATA
>JBDUBY010000088.1:0-7967 GCA_040003735.1 Parafilimonas sp. | reverse complement strand
GCAGGATATTCCCAGTCTATATCAATGCCGTCTGTTTTAAAATATTCGCTCAAATTCTTTACGGAAGATGCAAATGTTTTTCTGCCTTCATCTGTTGAAAATGTTTGTGAGCAGGGAGCGCATCCGCCCCAACCACCAATTGATAAAATAATTTTCAATGACGGATTTCTTTGCTTTAATGTAACAAGATGCTGAATAGTTAAACTGTCATTCATATTGTCAACGTTCAGCATATTATTTTTTAAATGACAAAAACTATAAATAATATGCGTAAGTTTTTCCACCGGGTAAGCGTCTATAGTTTTCGCGTCTCCGTCATAATAAGCAATCACAGAAAATTCTTTGGAAGAAGTTTGTGCATTGCAAACAAAAACCATCAACACAAAAACAAATGATACTATTTTTTTCATGATATAATTTGAGTTATAAATTTCATTAGTCTTAAATTATTCTGTTGTATTTCTTGGGTCTGAAAAATATTTTATTTCATATTCTTTTGGCGGAATTGCGCCCATTAAATTCTTTACAAAATAATCCCACCGGCGGCGCATCATATAAAAACTATAGATGCCATATCCATGATGACTATCCGGAAAAACAACAAGATCAAAATCTTTATTTGCATCTTCAAGCGCTTTCACCACAAGCATTGTGTTTGATGGTGGCACGTTATCATCCATTAATCCATGTGCAAGCAATAATTTTCCTTTTAAATTTTTTGCATACACCTGGTTGGCTTGTGCAGTATAATTATCCATTCCGGCAGCATTTTTTGTAAGCAAGCCATTATATCTTTCGCCCCAGTCATCTTCATAATTCCTGTTATCATGATTACCTGATTCTGAAATGCCAACTTTAAAAAAATCAGGGTATTTAAACATAGCGCATGCAGTTGCAAAACCACCACCTGAATGGCCCCAAATTCCAATACGATTTGTATCTATAAAATTATAACGCGTGGTAAGTTGGCGAATGCCTGCAACCTGGTCTGGCAAAGTATTTTCGGCCATATTTCCATAGCTCATATCATGAAAAGATTTTGAACGTAATGGATTACTCGTTCCTTCAATTTCAACAACAATAAAACCTAATTCAGCAAGCGCCTGATCATCGCCTCTTGCCGCCACAAACGACCAACTGCCAACGCTTCCACCTTGTGGACCTGGATATATATAATCAATAACAGGATATTTTTTTGTTGAGTCAAAATGTGAAGGCGTAAACATCAATCCATACAAATCCGTATTGCCATCGTGCACTTTAATTGTGATAGGTTTTGGTGCTTGCCAGCCAGTTGCTTTCAACCTGCTAACATCAGTTTTTTCTAATGTTGAAATGATCTTGCCATTTGTGTTGCGCAACACAATAACATTCGGTATATCAGGCTGCGAATAATCATCAATAAAATAATTTTCTGAAGTTGATAAAGTGATTTTATGATTGCCTGTTTCCGGCGTTAAATCAACAAGGTTTTTTCCATCAAAATCAATCCTGAAAAAATGTGTGAAGTATGGATTCTTTGCATCCTTACCGTCAGCCAAAAAATAAATTTGCCTTTTTGCTTCATCAACTTTTGTCATTTCCGTAACCACAAAATCTCCTTTTGTAATTTGATTTTTTAGCTGGCCAGCTGTTGCATCATATAAATACAAATGGCCCCAGTTATCACGTTCAGAATACCAGATTATTTCATGTGTTTTTGAAAGATAACGCCAGTTAATTGCGCCCTGGCCTGATTCATATTGCGTAGCCACTTTTTCTTCAAACACATCACGCACAACGCCGGTAGTTGCATTGGCTATCCAGAATTTTTCATCTTTATGATCTCTTGAAGTTGATACAAATGCAAGTTCATTTTCATCTGCGCTCCAATCCACATCATCAAAAGTTCCGCTGCTTGAAACATCATCGCTTAATGTGCCGCGGTGTGGATCTGCATCAACCTGCAAACGAATAACTTTTGGTTGATCAACATTTATAATTACGCGTTGAATAGTTATGATGTTTGAATCACCGGGCAAAGGATATTTCCATTGCTTTAAAGTTGGATGACCAACGTTAGTTGTAACAAGATACATATCACCAGCCTTGCGTTCATCCTGCTGAAATGTTGCAATCTTTTTTGAATCAGGCGACCAGCGAAGAACGGCATCATCAGAATGTTTCCATCCTGCATTATCTGTTGCATAACCAAAATATTGCACACCATCTGTTGTAAGTTGAGTGAGTTTATTTGTTGCAACATTTCTCACCCATAAATTATAATCTTTTATAAAAGCAGCTTTGCTTCCATCAGGCGATAATACTTCATTGTCTTTTGCAGTTTTATAAATTGTGGTTGATGTGTCTTCAACTACATTATAAGTTTTAAGATCAGCTTTCCATTTCTTCTTATTTGCACTGAACAGTAAATATTTTTCATCATCAGAAAAATTAATTGTCCTAAAAGGAAGCATGTTTGCAGAATAATTTTTGCCGGCAGCGGTTGATAAAGCTGCAGCTAATTTTTGCTGATTAAAAGCTGCGTTGCTTGTGCCTTTCACAGCATCAACTAAAATAAATTCGCTGCCTTGTGAAGTTAAAACGCGATACCAAAATTTATCATTTCCAAACCAATTTGGATTTATTGAACCATGATCAATATACTTTGCAGTATTATAAAAAAGAAATTGTTCGGCATGCGCATAATCTTTTATTGTAATAGAATCCTGTTGCGCATGTGCTGTTGCGAAAACTAAAATCGCATACAAACAAAGTGAAATTTTTTTCATGTTATTAATTAAGATAGATAATGGTGAGCAGTTGCAAAGTAAATATTTCATTGATATAGTTTTATAATGATCAGTTTTTTCAATTAAGAACAAAGCTTCATTACTTCTCGTAGTACAAGTGTGCGACGCAACCGTGATAGAATTTATTCTATAGCTGGTAACATAACAATCATCTTCTTTATTGATCTATTATCTTATTTCAAAATATGTTTGGCACGGTTTTGTTCTTCTTAAAACATACGCTTTGCAAATACGATTTTATGTCTTACTATTCAAAGCACTAAAATATAAGCAGATGAAAAAATTCGGTATTTTCTTAAGTATAAGTTTTTGTATTTTATTGTTAACAAATTGCCGCAGTGGCCTTGTTACAATGACGAATGGTTGTTATAAAACTATTCAATCGGGCCAGGCTTCAAACGCTGCAGGAAATTATAGCGTTGCATTGGATCAATTCAACCAGGTATTAACGAAGTGTAATGCTTACGATGCGAAAGAACAAGCGAATGCAGGCAAAGCGGAGGCATACAATGGTTTGAAACAATACAGTGATGCGCTTGCCGCTGCCAACGAGGGTTTGAAAGCTAATAAAACAAGTATTGACAATTTATTTCAGAAAGCAAATGCTGAGCTCGGTTTGAAAATGAGTGCAGAAGCCAAAGCTGATTTTGGACAAATCATTGATCTTACATCGAAGAACCGCAACACAAAAGACCGTGCAACTATTTATGCAAAAATGGCTGAAATAGATTTAAAACAAAAGATGTATGCTGATGCGATGAACAATGCAGAAACAGCTATTGCAACAGATAATTCAAACGCAGATTTTTATATTTTGAAAGGAGATATTTACTCAGCGCAAAAAGATTATTCAAATGCGATGTCTGCATACAACCAGGCCTCAACTTATGGAGGAAACAGTTCTAAAGTATGGGCTGCAAAAATAGAAGCAGAAACGAAGTCTTTACAACAAAAATATTCAACAGGTGGTAACGCGGCAAACCTTGCAGGCAAACTATCTGCTGATGAAAAGAATACGCTTTGTTCAGATATTTCCCAGGCAAAAAGCAATGGTGTAAAAAATCAGGGTATTGATTTACTTCAATTATCAATCTGCAAATAAAAATTATATAGTGAAGCCTGCGATGAGTAGAAAGTATGCTTCATCCTTTAAAAAATTAAAAATCACACATGAAAAAAGTAGTTTTATATGTAACGTTCGCAGCAATAATTATCGCAAGTTGTAAAAGCTTAAACAACACGCAAAAAGGAACAGCCATTGGCGCTGGCGCTGGCGCGGCGGCCGGTGCTGTAATTGCAGGAAAAAACAATACCGCATTAGGTGCCATAATTGGTGCTGCAGTTGGTGGAACCGGTGGCTATTTGATTGGCCGTAATATGGATAAACAGGCGAAAGATATTAAACAAGCTATTCCTGATGCAAAAGTTGATCGCGTTGGAGAAGGCATCAATATAACTTTTAATTCTGCGCTTTTGTTTAAGATCAATTCAAGTGTGTTAAGCGATTCTGCCCTGGCAAGCCTTGATAAAGTAGCCGGTATTTTCGAAAATTATCCTAAAACTAATATTTTGGTTGAAGGCCATACTGATGATACCGGAACTGATGAATATAATATGACGCTATCGCAGCAACGTGCTGAAGCTGTTGCAACATATCTTGAATCAAAACGCGTAAAGAAAAAACGTTTCACTATTAAATGGTATGGCGAATCTCAGCCAAAATATCCAAATACAAGTGAAGAAAACCGTTCATTAAACCGTCGCGTAGAATTGGCAATTATGGCAAATGATCAATTAAAAAAAGAAGCTAAAAAAGGCCAGATCGATACAACAGGAACTCATTAAAATACTAGATAATTTTAAAACCTGTAATAATTTATTGCAGGTTTTTTTATGTATGATGATCTACACATCTAAATAAATTCATTACAAATTCCACCAATAATTTAGTTTGATAACAAGCGCTCTTGTTTTTACAGAAAACGGAGTTGGATAATAATTGTCAGTATAAACAATAAACAGATCTGATGCAGGTTTGAAGCGCCATTGAAAACGTGCATTGATATTAACGTTATGCGCCTGCTGGTTGTATTGAATGTATGTTGTAAAAAAAATTGTATTGGTAAATGTTACATCAATGCGCGGACCTACTAACCAAAAATGTGTATTGCCCCAGGGTTGCGGTAAAATTAAATTGGTATAAGTTGTATTAAAACTCATGTTGAGATAAGGCTGAATTCTGTAACCGGGATTTACAGTTGCTGTAAAAATATTGCCGCCGTCGTAATAACTTCCATAACGTAAAGATGCGGTATATGTAAGCACATGCTGCGGTGCAGATGCATAATCAAAACCTGTAAGGTTGTAGCGATGAACGCTGCCTGTTGCAAGCGAATCTTTCCCCGTGTTTGTAGGATCAAAAGGCTGCAATAATTTTACATAATCATCCTGACCTAATACAGATAAAGTGGCCCTGCTTCTGAACGTAAATAAATAAGCCAGTATATTTTCATGATCAGTTTTGTTGAGCTTTGTATCAAAAAAATAATTCATCGTTAACTGCGGGCCGTGCGTTAAAATAATTCCATGCTTAGGAAAAAAATATCTTATAAGCTGCGGATTGAATTTGATAAAATTTTTGCGTGGTACATAACCTGCTTCAGCCGTATAATTTTTACCAACATATTCATATTGTGCATACGCCAGCCATCTTTTACTGCTGTATTGCAGGTTGGAAGCCTGCACAAAATCGTCGCCGTTTTTGTTTTGCGTAAAAGATTTCAGTAACAAAGCTTTTCCTGTAAAAACATTGTTGGCTGATGCCAAATTATATTCAAGACCGATGTTCCTGTTGTATTGATTTATGTTTGCTGAACTATCTTTTAAATCATGATAATCAATAGCGGTTTTATCAATATAAATAAACCCAATATTGGAGCGTTTAAACACTTTTTGCTGTAATGATATCACAGCATAATTTTCAGATGGTAATTGTTGGCCATCATTGCCCGCAGTTTCCATATCCATTGCACCGATGCGTAATGTTTTATTCAGCTTGCCGCTTAAACGTGCACCTGCATTAATAGATGTATTCAACCCAATTCGTCTTGAAAAAAACGGGCGGATATCACCATAACCAAAATTGCCAAACAAGTCGCCATTCTCTAAAAAGAATTGTCTTTTTTCAGGAAAAAATAATTCATAACGGCTAAGGTTGATGAGTTGCTGATCTACTTCAACCTGCGAAAAATCTGGGTGAACCGTAAGATCAAGATTCAAAGAAGTTGAGAAACTGATCTTCGCATCAACACCTTCCCGTCCTTGAATTCCTGGTGAAGTATTTTTATTATAATCTCTTGAAGTATTTGTAAGAAAATAAGGAATGATAGAAATATTGCTTGAAGGATCCGGCGGCGCAGCATCCCAAATTAATGTGCCTGTATAAGCAAGCGATGCCGTTGGAAATTGCCTTGGAATCGGCGTCCAGCTTGACTTTTCTGTTGTCTTCAGATCATTGCGGCTAAAGTTAATTCCCCAATGCGTAACGCCTTTTTTATAGCGCAATGTTTTAAAAGGAATAGCTGCTTCAAACACCCATTTATCTGGATAATTTTTTACTGAAGAAATCCATTTGTTATCCCAGTTCAAATCAACGGAGCCGCCTGCATACATCGTTCCATCCCATTGCGCACCGTTAGCATTGGCGCCAAAAGAATAACCTGTTGTCTGGTCTTCAAAAGGATCAATAAAAACCAAAAAATTATCATTCTTTACAAAACTAAAATCACGCCTTAAAGATTCAACCATATTTATTTCGCCAGGCTCTTTATAGCAAACAGCAAGCAAATAAAAATTACGGTCATCATAAGTAACACGCACATCAGTTTTTACAATTGCACGGCTTGTATCCATCGGCAACACCATAAAAAAATTATTGGCATCTTCTGCCTGTTGCCACGCATCTTCATTTATAACTCCATCAATAATTATGGGTGATGATGCTTTATGAATGTGCACCGTATAGGCTGCGTTCTTTTTTTGCGCAAAAGCGCTGTGATGCATCAACAAAAGAAAAAAGAAAAAAATGAGCGGTCTTTTCATATGCATATTGCCCGAAAGATAATAACACACAATTAATTTATCATAGTTTATTTCTTTACTTTGCAATTTGACTGGCAACCATTTAGCAACTATAGTTGTTTAATAACCTATAAGTGAAAAAATATTTTTTATACAAATACCTGATTGCTTTTACGTTTGTTGTATTGGTTTGTATTGAAACATTCGGCAATGTATTTATGGTTGCCGGGTATTATTTAAACAGCCACGCATATGCAGCCAATTGCATCAATAAAGATAAACCGCTGATGCATTGTAATGGTAAATGCCAGTTACAAAAAAAGTTGAACGAAGAAGATAATAAAGACAAGCAAAATACCGAGCGAAAAAATGAAACAGGTATTGAAGTGCTTTCATCAAAGACTTTTTTTGCTACAGTTCAAAATCCCTTTACCAAAATTATTTCGACAAAACATACTATTGTAAATACAGGTTCTCCTGTTGATCATTCATTTCAATTCTTCCATCCACCGCAAAGTTTTTTCATTTAAGCTGATAGTTATTGTTCAGGGTAACCATTACCGGTTATTCAATTTTCGTTTATAAAAAATCATTCATGAAAAAACTTTTTTTATCAATTATAGTATTCTTTGTTGTGGCTGCAACTTATGCATGCCCGATATGCGGTTGCGGCGTTGGCGGATTTTATATTGGCTTATTGCCTACATATAAAAGCCAGTTTATTGGCATCAGGTATCAATATTCACATTATGAAACACGGCTTACTGATGAACCAAACCAGTTTTCTCACGACCATTATCACCAGGCAGAAATATATGGCGGCGTTACATTAGGTGAGCATTGGCAGTTGCTTGGTTTTGTGCCTTATCATTTCAATCATCAGATAACTGATGATGGAATTGTTGACCGCAATGGTTTGGGTGATGTTTCTGTTCTTGCAAATTATAAATTGTGGGAATCATCAAAACTTAATAAAAACAATTCTTCTTTTAAACAGGAGTTCTGGCTGGGTGCAGGTTTAAAATTACCAACCGGTAAATATGCAGTAAACTTTAAAGATTCTACCAACAAAGAATTGGACGATTTGTTAGGCGA
>JBDUBY010000228.1:0-2391 GCA_040003735.1 Parafilimonas sp. | reverse complement strand
CTGCAGACTTTCCTGACCCTGATGTGATAAGAGTTGGTGATACATATTATATGGTTACAACAACGATGTTTGTATTTCCTGGTGTTACGGTTTTAAAGTCGCACGATTTAGTTAATTGGGAATATTGCAGCAATGCCTTGCCCCGCTTCGATTTCAGCGATTGCTATAACCTTGATACATGCGATCGTTATGGGCATGGGCAATGGGCAACGAGTCTAAAATATCATAACGGAAAATTTTATTTGTTGTTTATCACGTTGAATGAAGGTGGCTTCATGTGCCAGTCAGATAAAGCAGAAGGTCCATGGAAGATCATACACTTGCCAAAAGGTTTTTACGATCCGGGTTTATTTTTTGATGATGATGGAAAAGTTTATGTAGCGCAAGGTTATAGCAATATTTCTATCACAGAAGTAGATTCAAATCTTGCACCAATAAGTAAAGATTCTTTAGTGTTTGTTGGCAATATTAGAAAAGGTCTTGAAGGTTCACATATGTATAAGTTGAATGGCTATTATTATATGTACAGTACTTACGGCGGCAGAGATGGAATGCAGGTGGCATTGCGTTCAAAAAATATATACGGGCCATATGAGCAAAAGCTACTTATCTATGATACAACGCAGGGCATTAATTATGGCATTCATCAGGGTGCATTAATACAAACGCAAACAGGTGAATGGTGGACAATACTATTTGTTGATAGCGGACCGTTTGGTCGTTTTCCATCATTACAACCAGTAGAATGGATAGATGATTGGCCGATGATTGGCGTGAACGGAAAAGCTGTTACCACTTATAAAAAACCAAATGTTGGTAAAACATATCCTATAAAAGATTTTCCAACATCAGATGAATTTAATGAAAAGAAATTAGGCATGCAATGGGGCTGGAATCATAATCCCGATTCAACCAAATGGTCATTAACAGAAAAGCCTGGCTATTTAAGATTGATGACATCAGGCGTTACATCAAATTTTATGATGGCGCGTAATACACTTACACAAAGACCATTTGCCAAACATGATCACGCACAACCAACCATTGCTTCAACCAAAATAGATATAAGCAAGATGCATGATGGTGATATAGCCGGTCTTGCTGTATTCCAGGATCCGTATGCTTATATTGGTATAAAGCAAATTGCAAACAACAAATATGTTGTTATGATGAATAATGATAAAACGATTGATTCTGTTGCCATCAATGCATCAACAATTTATTTAAAAACAATTGCATCGAATGCAAGTGGTAAAGCAAACTTTCAATACAGCACTGATAATAAAACATTCAAAGTTTTAGGTGATGATTTAATGATGCGTTTCAGTTTAAAAATATTTACGGGTAATAAATTTTGCCTGTTCAATTATGCAACAAAAGTGCCTGGTGGTTATGTTGATGTTGATTGGTTTAGGGTTGAATGAAAATTATTTTTCAATAAAAAAGAAACACACTAATAACATATAAAATTATTGCCATTATGCAAGCAGTTCAAGTTATAAAAAAGCTATCTGGAATTTTTTGTTTTACTATTTGTTTGATGCTTTGCAACAAATCTTTCGCGCAAAAATTACAGATAAATGATTCCGGTTATTTTGAAAAACCAGGCGTAAATGTGCTAGTGTTTAACTATGAATACAGCGGTATGTTTTTCGATGAAAAAACATCAGCTATTGAATTGATACATCATGGTGTAAGAACGGCAACCGGCGGCGCAGTGCGTTTACAAAACACACCGGAACAATGGGATTTGATACCAAGAATGTTAAGCCGTAAAGTAGATAAAGCCAACAACAGCATTGAAGTAGAGTTGCGTTATGATAAGTTTGATTTTAACTCCAGAGTTGTGGTAACTGCAAAAGATAATGGTGTTGAAATAAATGTTTTTCTTGATAAACCTGTGCCTGAAAAATTGATTGGCAATGCCGGTTTTAATTTTGAATTTCTTCCTTCTGCATACTTTGAAAAAACATTTTTGGCTGATGGTAAGCCCGGCAATTTTCCTTTATATCCAAGTAGCACAACCAGCATAGAACCTATCAGTAAAAAGATTACTCAATTCGAAGGACATACAACTTTTGATGACCGCGGCCGTGGTGAGTTTATTGTCCCCTCGCCTATTGCTTTAGGCAAAATGTTAGTGTTGTCGCCTGAAGATCCGGAACGAGAAGTGAAGATTGTTTCAGAAACAGAAGGAGATAGTTTGATGTTGTTTGATGGCCGCAATCTTGCACAAAATGGTTGGTTTATTGTGCGCAGTATGTTGCCAGCAAATAAAACAGGAAAGGTATTAACCTGGTATGTTGAACCGAATGCAATCCCCAACTGGATAAGAAAGCCTGTTATTCAATTTTCGCAGGTTGGCTATAATCCGCAACAGGAAAAAACAGC
>JBDUBY010000282.1:0-7973 GCA_040003735.1 Parafilimonas sp. | reverse complement strand
TAGATTTGGTATGACAAAAGAGCAAGTTCTCAATCATACTCAAAAACTTTATGCTAACGGAAAACTTAAAAAAAATTAGGTAATGTCATAGTTAAAGGTAGTGAATTAAATAACTGTAAACCTTGCTTTAATTTCCTGAATATCCTCAATTATTAATTCAGCTGTTCCGTTTTCTATTTCAGCTTTTAAATTTGCAATTGTCTCTTCTACTAATTCGCAAAATGAATGAACTCCAATTGAAGTGTAAAATTTATCTTGCTTGCTTGCAAAATCGTGTGTTTTTTCTCCCAGCTCAATTAGTTTATCATCTCTACTATACAAAAGTGCAAACTTGTAAAAATCTTTATCATTTTTATGTTCTTTTGAACACAACCCAAAATTGTGCGCTAAACTATTTCTTAACGTCTTAAATGCAGATATTTTTCCTTTTTCTGTTTTGATACTTGAAAAACTTTTAAGAGCAACTTTAATCCCGCTTTCGTCTTTTGAAAAGACGCCTTTTTTAAATATTGTTCCCAATTGATCTAAAATAATTAAGTACATAATTGTTGCAGTAAACATTTTTGATTCATATAACCCGTTTGTAACTACTTCGCAGCTAATCTCATTGCCCTCATATCTACCTGTTAAAAGATTTCTTCCACTATTTTCTCTTGCTGCCTTTAAGGCCATACTAAAACAAGAAAACCTAAATGGTGAAGATTCCATCAAATCGGTTACGTTTAATAGTTTTTTTAAAAAATCTTTTTTTTCGTTATTCATGTATTAAATATAGGAATAAAAAAGGCTGCACTAAGCTGCAGCCATATTACAAGTATTCCCCCCTACTGGCGCAAGTAAAAGTAGCAGCGCAAATGTGCATGGCTACTTGTGCTTTTAAACATCGTCTTTCCCCGCTGCCATCATAACATAAATTGTCTTTTCCATATAAGTCAAACCATTATCTTTGCCGCTCTCAAAAAAACTGTAAATACGTTTTAATTATGCAACTGAAAGGATTGGTGCGTTTTTTTGCGCTTGCTCTTATACTAATTTGTTTGTACCAATTGTCTTTTACCTGGATCGTTCGCAGCTATGAATCTTCTATGGGTGATAAGGCTGATTCGTGGGTAAAAGCTGTATATCCAACTGCTGAAGCAAAATATCCCGGCAACAAACAATTGCAGGAAGTTTATAATGACAGCCTTCAGATATTTAAAAAGGAAAGATTGCAGCGCCTGCTTGATAGTACAAAAGATACTAAAATAGGGCCGTTCGGAATGGTTACTTACCGCAATGCAAAAGACAAAGAATTAATGCTTGGCCTTGACCTGCAGGGCGGTATGAGCGTTACAATGGAAGTTGGCCTTGATGGCTTGATTAAATCGCTGGCTAACTATACAAAAGATCCTGTTTTTAATAAATCGCTTGATGCAGCTGTTAAAGAAAAAGCAAATGGCAAGGGAGATTTGATCTCGTTATTTGCGGCAGATTTTAAAAATGCAAGCGCCGGCAAACCATTGGCTCCTTATTTTGTTACCCGCAGTAATGCAAAGGTTAGTTATACATCATCAGATGAGTTTGTATTAAATTATTTAAGAGACCAGGCTGCAAGCGCGTTCACCAATACAACACATATTTTAACTACGCGTATTGACAGGTTTGGTGTGGCTTCGCCAAACATTAATCCAGATCCTAAAAAAGGAATTATTAATATTGAATTAGCAGGTATTAATGATCCGGAAAGAGTACGGCATTATCTTCAGTCAACTGCTAACCTGCAGTTTTTTGAAGTATATAATATTAATGATATTGGCGAAAGTGTTCTTTCTGCAGAAAAATCGTTATCAGCTTATTTAAAAGGAACAAAAGATACTACTGAAACCTCATCAACTGATACAACAACAACACAAACTGCCGGCACTGCAACCAAATCTGCGGCTGCTGCTACAAACCAGGTTGATACAAACAGTATTGGCGGCTTCAGCGATACGCAAAGTGTTGCGGCTAAAAATTCTACCGGCACTGTAAAAGGTAAAGTAGATTCAAACGAAATAAAAAGAAAAGAAGCGCCGTTGCGTTCTTTGGTTCAGTTTGCACAACCGCACCAGGATCAAACCACCGGTAAAACAGAGTATCCTGCTGTTATTGGTTACGTTTCTACAAATGATACCGGTCTTTTAAATCAATATCTAAACCTTGATATTGTACATAATAAATTTCCTTCCAACCTTGAATTTTTATATGGCAAGCCTGATAATTCAGGCGACAATAATGATAAAACAAACAACGTAGTGGTTTTATATGCCGTAAAAACTTTAGATAATGGCACGGCACCATTAGAAGGTGATCATGTAAGCGATGCGAGAGCCGATTATGACGAAAGAGGAAGGCCTGCTATTAAAATGGAAATGGATCCAACCGGTACACGTATTTGGGCAAAGTTGACAGCGGCTAACATTGGTAAACCTATTGCGATTGTTTTGGATAATGTTGTATATAGTGCTCCGTTTGTAAACGGCGCTATACCAAATGGCTCTTCTGAAATATCAGGAAGTTTTAGTACTACTGATGCACAAGATCTTGCAGACATTTTAAAATCGGGTAAACTACCTGCGCCAGCTAAAATTGTATCAGAACAAGTTGTTGGTCCAACGCTTGGTTTGGATGCTGTGAAAGGCGGTTCCATGTCGTTCCTTATTTCATTTATTGTGATCTTCATTTTGATGCTCGTCTATTACAATACTGCAGGATGGGTAGCAAACAGCGCATTGATATTAAACCTTCTCTTCACGATTGGTATATTAAGTGCGCTTGGGTTCACATTAACGGCGCCGGGTATTGCAGGTTTGGTATTGACCATTGGTATGGCGGTGGATACAAACGTTATCATCTTTGAAAGAATAAAAGAAGAACTTACAAAAGGTAAGAGTTATATACTTGCTGTGAACGATGGTTACAAGCGTTCTTATGCGCCTGTAATTGATGCACACGTTACCACGTTTCTTACCGCTGCTATTCTTTTTATTTTTGGATTAGGGCCGGTGCTTGGTTTCGCAACTACGCAAATGCTTGGTATTGCATTATCATTATTCTGCGGTATTCTTATATCGCGTTTAATAACAGATTTCTATACCAACAAACAAAGGCATTTTATATATTTCACGTCTCTTTCTAAGAAAGTTTTTAAACACGCAGATTTTAAATTTATTCAATATAGAAAAGTTGCTTACGGAATTTCTGTTGTTGTATTGATATTGGGTGTTGGCTCATTTATAAATGGTTTTGATGAAGGTGTTGAATTTAAAGGCGGCCGCAGTTATACAATCCTGTTTGATAAGCCTTATAATACAAGTGAAGTTGCAGATGCATTGAAACCTGTATTTGGTGATTTCCCCATTATAAAAACTGTTGGCAGTGCTAACCAATTGGATATTACAACAGCATATCTTATTAATCAGCCAGGGCAAAATGTTGATTCAATTGTTGAGAAAACTTTATACAGCGGGTTAAATAAATTTTTGCCTCCCGGAACTTCATTCAATACTTTTCAAACAAAATATAAACAGGCTTCGCAGTTGGTGTTGCCTTCCATTTCTGAAGATCTGAAACATGGCGCAGAAAAAGCAACCATCATTGCCATCATCATTATCTGTTTATACATTTTTGTTCGTTTCCGCGATTGGAGATATTCTTTGGGAACGATCGTTTCGTTATTGCATGATGTACTTGTAACACTCGCTGTATTTAGTTTCTTACGAAAAGCAGTTCCTTTTCCACTTGAAATTGACCAGTATTTTATTGCAGCAATATTAACTGTAATTGGTTTCTCCATGAATGATACGATTATTGTTTATGATCGTATTCGTGAAGATTCAAGATTGATGAAAGGTGAAAGTAAGGAAACCATTATCAATCGTGCCATCAACCAAACATTAAGCAGAACAGTGATGACTTCACTCACCGTATTTCTTACGCTGTTAATTCTCTTCATATTTGGTGGCGAAGTAACAAGAGGTTTTGCTTTCGCAATGTTGATTGGTGTTATCACAGGTACTTATTCTTCTATATTTGTTGCCGCACCAATATTAGTTGACTTTGGAAGAAGCAGAGCATTAGGAAGCGGTGAAGCGAAAAAGAAAGTTTAATAATATCAATATAAAAAATTAAAGCAGCCTAACGGCTGCTTTTTTATTTAATACAAGTTGTTGTTGGTAACGCACAAAGCTAAAGAACTAATAAAGTAATTCTCTGTTAGCTCTGTTTACTCTGTGCGACATAACATCATTAAGCTTTCAAATACTTATTTGTGAAGCAAAAAAATATAAAGAAGAAACTATTGAATGCTGTTTAAATGTTTCTTCAAATCAACATAACTGAATTTATCAATTATATCAGCACCGTGCATTACAAAATATGTTGAGTTTACACGCGCCGCAGTTTTGATAACAGTTGCATCGCAGAGTAAAATATCAGCAGGCAAACTGCCCACAATTTTTTCAGCATTTTGTTTATCGGCAGTAACAATATAAAAATGAATATTGTTTTTTTGAAGCTGTGTCATATAGTGTTTGAAATCATCATTCATCCACTTATCAAACGTGCTGAAATCTTGCGCAAACAGCAGTACATAATTATCATTTGAATGCAGCAACGCATCACTGTTGTCGGTTCCATCTAAAGTAAATAATGCAAAATCAGCAATTGGCGGCGTGGCATTTCCCTGTCTTACAACTTTATCTGTGCGGTCAATAAATTCATAACTTGAATCAAGATCGGCAGGTAAATTTTCCATTGTATATTCTTTCACCTTTCCGTTTTTCCTGTATTTAAAAATCATTACAACACTGTCCTGCACTGCATTTGGCGGCGGTTGCATTTCCTTTAATATATTATTTCCTTTTTTATAAGGAAGACAATCAACTACTGGTAAATGTTTAATTACATAACCCTGCAAACCACTTGTAAACGCAATACATAAAAACAGTAAAAAAACTGCTGCAACAAAATGTATTGATGTAAATATTTTTTTTCGGTTGATAAATAAGATCAATATCAAAACAAACAGAACAAGGTCTTTTGTAAATGATTGCGCCGGAGTTAAAGGCAAACAATCTCCAAAGCAACCGCAGGTTTTTATTTTGCCCGAGAATAATGCATAACCTGTAAGAAATGCAAAAAATATGATCAGTAATAATAACAGCCAACTAAATAATTTCATGCGCCAACCGATAATAACTGCGATACCGGCAAGCACTTCAAACACATTCATGACCAAGGAAAATAGTAGCGTGTAATCATTCAAAAAATACCAGTTCCAGGCTTCAAAAAATTCCTGCATTTTATAACTCAATCCAAGCGGGTCATTTGCTTTTACCAAACCACTGAAAATAAAAAGTAAACCCACAATCCATCGAATTACAAGAAGTGTATTTTTTTTGTTTGATGTCATCAATATTAATTTTATTAGTTCATAGTTAATGGTTCATAGGTCATAGTAAAATTAACTTTGTAGAAATCATAATCAATGAACTATTAGCTGTTATCTATCCTTTATGCTTTCCTTCATCAATTAATATCAAAGCAAAAACAGCGTAGTTGATTATATCAACATAGTTCGCGTCAATGCCTTCACTGATCAGTGTCTTGCCATCGTTATTTAAGATTTGCCTTACACGCAAAAGCTTCATTAAAATAAGATCAACAAAACTTTCCTGGCTCATTTCGCGCCATGCTTCACCATAATCATGATTTTTATTCAGCAAAACATTTTTTGCTTCAAGTATTGCTTTGTCATAAAAATCACTTGCCTGTTTTACTGAAAGCTCTTCCACTACAGAATTATTTAAGCGTAGTTGTATTAAACCAATAGCGCTATAATTAATAATGCCTGTAAATTCACTAACAATATCGTCATCTACTTTTTGTTCACTCAAACTTTGAATGTTTCTAATGCGCAATGCTTTAATAAATATTTGATCAACTACAGAAATGGTGCGCAATACACGCCACGCAGTTCCATAATCATTTGTCTTTTTTAAAAAGATAGTTTTGCAATCTTCGATTGCGTTATCAAACTGTTGTTCTGTTGTCACAAATTCTTTTTTAAGCTGATGGTTAATAGCTATTGGCTAATAGCTTTCTTACATTTGTAATCATCAAAAATAATTAAACATATAATGTTTACGCTTAACTGCAATGGAAGATTATTAGTAATTAACAAACCTATTGTTATGGGCATTATTAATATTACACCTGATTCTTTTTATTCCGGAAGCAGAATGCAAAACGAAGAACAGGTTTTAAATAAGGCTGATGAAATGTTGCAGCAAGGCGCAACTATTTTAGATATGGGCGCCCAAAGCACAAGGCCGGGAAGCGAAAGATTAACTTCTGAAGAAGAAGCAGAAAGGTTATTGCAGATGATTACGGCTGTTCATAAAAAATTTCCAGAAGCATTTATTTCTGTTGATACATACCAGGCTGCTGTTGCAGTACAAGCTGTTGATGCAGGCGCTTGTATTGTAAATGATATAAGCGGCGGAACAATGGATAAGGAAATGCTTGCTGTGGCTGGAAGATTACATGTACCATATGTGTGTATGCACATACAGGGCACGCCTGAAACAATGCAGCAAAACCCAGTATATGAAAATGTAACGCGTGAAGTGCTTGATTTTTTTATACATCAAACGGAAGAATGCAGGCTTAATAATATTAATGATGTTATTATTGATCCTGGTTATGGTTTTGGAAAAACCAGTAAGCATAATTTTCAACTGCTAAAAGATCTTTCCATATTTAAGATGCTCGATAAACCAATATTGATCGGGCTTTCAAGAAAAAAATCCATTTATAAAGCTTTAAATATAACAGCGGAAGAAGCATTAAATGGCACAACTGTTTTAAATACTATCGCATTATTAAATGGTGCTAATATTTTAAGAGTGCATGATGTAAAAGAAGCGATGGAAGCTATAAGTTTGGTTGAGGCTTATAATTATGAATAAAAATGCTCCGCGTTTGCAGAGCATTTTTAGCTACTGATTTAAAGAATTCCAATCTTTTCGCAACTTTATTTCATTCTTTCTTTTATGAATGCAATTGTTTTTGTATAAGCATCTGCGGCAGCTTCTTTATTATCATGTGGATTTGATGGGTTTGCAAAAGCATGATCAGCATCGTATTCATAAGTAGTTACTTTTCTATCCGCAGCTTTCATATTTGTTTTAAATTCTTCAACCACCTGTGGATTTATCCATTGATCTTTATTACCGAAAAATCCAATTACATCGCAATGCAGTTCCTTTAATTTATTTACATCTTTTTCAGGCATTCCATAATACATTACACAACCAACAACGCTACTTCCACCTGCAATGGCGGTTTGTAAACTCCACCCGCCGCCGAAGCACCAGCCAATCGTAAAAACTTTTGCATTACTACCTGCATAATTGAATGCGCCTTTAATAATGCTCATTGCTCTTTCCGGTTTCACTGCCTGCATTAATTTCCCGGCGTCTTCAGATGTTGTTGCTACTTTATTATCATACAAATCAAGTGCGATTGCGTTTACACCAAGGTCATTGCTTAGCTTTTCTGTTTGCTGTTTTATATAATCATTCAATCCCCAATATTCATGAATAACAAAGATGTAATAATTTGTAGGCTTTGATGCTTTCACCATCCAGCCGTGCGCATCGGTGCCATCAGCAGCTTTAAAAGTTATGTCTTGTCCATTGCCCGTTTTATAAATAAAAGGCAATGGCACATCATGGCTCATTACAAAACTTTTATCATTAGCAAGCATTGCAAACTGATTTGTTGCTGAAGGATCGCAACACGAAGCTGATTTTTTTTGAGCAAACGATGAATTGAATGCTATAATCAATACAAAAAATAATAAGTGTTTTTGCATAAATGATTTTTAATAAATTAAGAATGTGTTTTATGTTTTTTGAATGATAGTTAATTAATAATTGAATTCATCCGAG
>JBDUBY010000194.1:0-7980 GCA_040003735.1 Parafilimonas sp. | reverse complement strand
ATTGTCCGCAAAAACCTTTTGGTGGCGATGAAGATTATTTATGGAACCCTGATGGCAAACATGTGTTGTATGTAACAAAACCAAAACAGGGAACAGCTTATACAATTAGTACAAACACAGATTTGTTTGAATACGATATTGAAACAGGTACAACAAAAAATTTAACTGAAGGCATGATGGGTTATGATATAAATCCATCTTACAACAGCAAAGGTGAATTAGCCTGGCTTAGCCAAAAACGTGATGGTTATGAAGCAGACAAACAGGATTTAGTTGTTTCAAATAGTATTACAAAAATGAATTTAACTGCAAGCCGTGATGATATAAATGTTGAAAGTTTTATATGGAGTAATGATGGAAGTAAAATTTATTTTATTGCTCCGTTAGATGGAACGCTGCAACTGTTTGAAGTAAATTATCCCGGCAAAACAAAAATGGCGGCTGTTGTTCACCAAATAACAAAAGGCGATTTTGATATTACCGGAATTGTTGGTGAATTGAATAACACATTGATTGTAACAAAAACAGATTTCAATCATGCTGCAGAAATTTATACGCTTGATCTAACAGGGAATAATCTTAATCAAATCACACATGTAAATGATGATGCGTACAAAAACATCGCGATGTGCTCGTGGCAAAAAAAATATGTAACTACAACTGATAATAAGAAAATGTTAGTGTGGGTCATACTTCCGCCAAACTTTGATTCAACAAAAAAATATCCAACACTTTTATATTGCCAGGGCGGCCCGCAAAGTCCGCTTACACAATTTTATTCGTTTCGCTGGAATTTTCAATTAATCGCATCGAACGGTTATGTTATTGTTGCGCCAGACAGGCGCGGCATGCCGGGTTTTGGTACACAATGGAATGAAGATGTAAGTAAAGATTGGGGCGGAAAAGTATTGCAGGATTATTTGAATGCAATTGATGCCGTCTCAAAAGAAAATTATGTTGATACATCAAAACGTGGTTGTGTTGGTGCAAGTTTTGGCGGTTTTAGTGTGTATGCTTTAGCTGGTATTCATCATCATCGTTTTAAAACTTTTATTGCGCATGATGGTGTGTTTGATTTTAGAAGCATGTATGGAACAACTGATGAAATGTGGTTTGAAAACTGGGAAAAAGGTGGTGCTTACTGGGATAAAAATAATGCAGTGGCGCAACGTTCCTTCAATCAAAGTCCAAGCAATTTTGTTGAAAACTGGGATACGCCAATCATGGTTATTCAAGGTGGAAAAGATTATCGTGTGCCGATTGAGCAAGGCCAACAAGCTTTTCAGGCTGCACAATTAAAAGGAATAAAAAGCCGCTTCTTGTATTCTCCTGATGAAAATCATTGGGTGTTAAAACCACAGGATGCATTGGTTTGGCAACATGAGTTTTTTAAATGGCTCGATGAAACGCTGAAATAATTTCAGCCAATATCTTCTTATAATATTTATGAAGTATTTCTCCATTCATAAAATATATATCGCGTTTTTAATTACAGGTTTTTTGTGTTATAAAAATGCATTTAATCAAACGGTTATTGCTGATACTTTATTGAATAATTCTGTTGTTGAAAAAAATGCTGCGCTCATTTTAATTGATAGCAGTTTTGGTTTTACTGAAGGGCCGGCAACTGATAAAGACGGTAACATTTTTTTTACGGATCAACCCAACAATAATATCTGGGAATATGATACCAGCGGAAAACTTTCATTATTTATGCACGGCACGCACAGATCGAACGGAATGTACTTCGACAAAAAAGGAAATTTAATAAGCTGCGCTGATGAACATGATGAATTAATTTCTATATCTACCGAAAAAAAAATCACTGTTTTGGTTAAAGATTATGATGGCCATTTATTAAACGGGCCGAATGATTTATGGATTGATCCTTCGGGTGGAATTTATATTACTGATCCATATTTTCAGCGTGATTACTGGGCAAGAAACAAACCTGATTCAGCTTTGAAAGGAGAGAAATTGTATTATTTGCCTTATGGCAAAAAACACTTGATAAAAGTAGACAGCACAATTATAAAACCTAACGGAATTGTAGGCACACCAGACGGCAGATATTTATATGTAGCTGATATGGGAAGCTGGAAAACTTACAGGTATGCTATTAATAAAAACGGAACACTTTCAGGTAAAACCATTTTTGCAAACGAAGCCTCAGATGGAATGACAATTGACAACAAGGGAAATATTTATTTAACAGGAAAAGGTGTTACTATTTATAATTCATCGGGAAAAAAAATTGATCAAATTGATGTGCCTGAAAAATGGACAGCAAATATTTGCTTTGGAGGAAAAAATAAAAACATGCTTTTCATTACTGCATCAAAATCTGTTTATACAATTCAAACCCGTGTAAAAGGTGTAGAATAAAATTCTTACCAGATTAAACTTTTCTAAAAAAATACATTCTAACTAAACTTGTAAGTTATTAACAAAGTCATTGCAACGTTTTGCACTTTTTTAAAGTCAACAGTAACGCACATCTTATTAAGCACATAAACTTAAAGTATCAAATGCCACATAGCACTTCGAAAAAAAATATAATAACCAGCCTGCATAAAATCAAATCCCTGTTTATATTGTTAGGTGAAACGTATATCTTTTTTATCATTTTTATCGCCGTTATAATTGCTGCTTTAATAAATTTCCTTTCTTATTTGCCAATGCTGATATTTATCAGCAGCAAGAAAATAAAGTACGAAGTTTTGTATCGTGAAAACCTGCTTTTCAACTAAATTATTTTCGGTGCTGTTTAAATATGTAAAGACTAAACAATATTTTATCTTTACAACAATCAGCAATGTTTGTTCATCCGAAATAATTTTTTATGCAACACAAAACACATTACGATACTGTTTCTACAGCAATAGAAGAATTGCGCAAACAAGGTTATACTACTGATTTAAATATTGAAGAAGATAAGGTTGTCTGCAGCCAGGGAAAGTTTGATAAAGATAATTTTGAAGTAATGGATGTTTACCGCTACGAAGGCAATTCTGACCCGGCAGATGAAGCTGCGGTATATGCTATCGAATCATCAAGTGGTTTAAAAGGAATATTGGTTACAGGTTATGGTGCTTCAGCAGAAGATTTATCAGCAGAAATGCTTGAAAAGCTTGGCAGGTAATCCTGATTTTTTCTATTGAATTAATTGCTTCAAAATTCTTCATACTTATAAAGTAAATTAAATTCAAGCGCTGAAAATTTCTATTTTTGGCTGATGCAGAACAGCAATTTAAAATCCCAGTTTTTATTAAACCCGGCAATTACTTATTTAAACTTTGGATCTTTTGGCGCATGCTCAAAACCCGTTTTTGAAGATTATCAAAAATGGCAATTGCAGCTTGAAACAGAGCCTGTACAATTTATCACAGTTAAAGGGCCGCAATATTTAAAAAAGTCTAGAGAAGCGTTAGCCAGTTATATAAATTGTAATGCTGACGATCTTGTATTTGTAACTAATCCTTCTTATGCCGTAAATATTGTTGCAAAAAGTTTTGCATTAAATAAAGGCAATGAAATTCTCAGCACAAATCTCGAATACGGTGCATTAGACCGTACGTGGAATTATTACTGCAGAAAGGCTGGTGCAAAATATATTCGTCAGCCAATACAATTGCCGCTTACATCTAAAGAAAAATTTATAGAAGATTTTTTTAAAGGCTTGAATGAAAATACAAAAGCAATTTTTATAAGTCATATCACGAGTGCAACTGCATTAATATTTCCTGTAAAAGAAATTTGCGCTATTGCAAAAGAGAAAGGTTTATTTACAATTGTAGATGGAGCGCATGTGCCGGGACAGATTCCTTTAAATCTTGCAGAAATAAATGCCGACGTTTATGTAGGCGCTTGCCATAAATGGATGTGTACACCAAAAGGTTGTTCGTTTTTATATGTAAAAAAAGAAGCGCAGCATTTGTTTGATCCATTAATTGTAAGCTGGGGATATGAAAGCGCAGCGCCTTCTAATTCAAAGTTTTTAGACTATCACCAAATGCAGGGCACAAGAGATTTTTCTGCATTCTTAACGGTACCAAAAGCCATTCAATTTTTTAAAGAAAATAATTGGGAACAACAAGCTGCAAATTGCAGGCAAGTAGCTCATTCAAATTATAAACGCTTTTGCGATTTATTAAATACACAACCTCTTTGTCCGATAAATGATGAGTTTTTAGGCCAGATGTGCTGTGTACGCATAAACACAAATGAACCTGAAAAATTAAAGCGGTTATTATATGAAAAATATAATATCGAAATACCGGTAATGCAGCAGGATGAAAAGATTTTTATTCGTTATTCCATACAGGCTTTTAACGATCAGAATGATTTGGATAATTTATATAATGCGCTTACATCAATTATAAATGAAACTGATCTTATAAAAGTTTAATTACGATATAATAGAATAATAGAATAAAAAACCTGTTGAATTTTCAACAGGTTTTTTATGAAAATTTTTAAAATATTTTAATTGAATAAATACCTGAAACCAATCTGCATTTGCCAGCGTGAAAACATACTTACATCATCTTTCCATGTTGTTGTATAAGGCTGAAGCGTTCCACCATTTTGATATGGAAATGAGAAGATCGGCGTTTTGCCATCTGCAGCAAATTTATCAAACTTAATAAGGCTTATTACATTTGGTAATTGATAAGCGCCCCAGTTTTTATTAATGAGATTTCCTGCATTTACAATGTCAACTGTAAAGCGCAATGTGTGGCGTGTTTTATCTTTTGTTAAGAGATAAAAATCCTGTGTTAAATTCAAATCAAGCCTTTTAAACCATGGAAAAATGAGCGCATTGCGTTGCGCATATTCACCGCGATGTTTGCTTAAATATTTATCCTGAGAAATAAAACTGTTAAGCTGGTTTGCAATATCATTTGGTGTTCGGGGATCAACAACACTTGTTTTTGTTGCCACACCATTTGCATAAGTAACAACTGAAGTTGGAGCGCTTGCTTCTAATTGCCCGTTGCTAACATAATTATTAAGATCAGCTTGTGTTGGTATGTATAAAAGATCGTTTGAAGTTTGATTATCGCCATTAATATCTCCATTTGAACCCGCTGAATAAATATAAGAACTAACACCGCCTGGCGCAGCTTCAAACAAAACACCAATAGAAGTAGCAAAATGTTTTGCATATTCTTTTCTGTAATAAGCAGAAGCAATAACGCGGTGAGGTAAATAAGCATTCGAATAGCCTAATTCAGGTAAGTTGGCATTGCCGGTTATAGGTTTTGAGCCCCACATTGTTGAAGCAGTAGAACCACCAACCATAATGTCTTTACTTTTTTGATAAGTGTATGCAGCATTTACATATAGATTCTTAAATGTTTTTTGAATTTGTAATGTAAGTGTGTAAGCATAACCTTTGTTTGCATTCTTCATGTAAATAACATTACCAATGTTGGGATTGTTTTCAGATGCTGCACTGCTTCCGCCAATTGGATAAACATGATACGTTGAGTAATGCGGCCTGCTTAAACCACTGCCATCATTAATCATAAAATCTACCGGACCTAAATCTACATTTTGAAAATAGACTGCGTTTACATCTTTATTATAAGTTCCTTCTGCAGTTATAATAAAACCGCCTGGAATTTTTTGATCAACTGCTAAACTTGTTTTTAAAACCTGAGGAAACTTAAAGTCTGGATCTGTTGTGTTGATGCTGTAAGAAACAGGACTGGAAATAGTGTTTCTGTAAGCATTAGGATCAGTATTAAAAGCATAACCAGCGCCTGAAGATATTGATCCAAACAACACACCATTATTACTTGACTGGTTGCTTATCCAAACAAATGGCGGTGGCCCTGAAAACCAACCTGCGCCGCCACGAACCTGTGTTGACTGGTTATTAAATACATCCCAATTAAAACCAAGACGTGGAGAAATTAACAAGCTGGTTTTTGGTTTAAGTGCTGTATTAATGTGCGTGTTGTTGTAAAAAAGCGACAATGTATCAACAACAGGATTGTATGCAAATGTGTTTTGGAAAGCGGCTAGGTCAGCTCTTATTCCATAGGTTAATGTGAAGTTTGTTTTTATTCTCCATTTGTCCTGTGCAAAAAGGCTATACTCTTCGTCTTTAGGGCCAACATACGGAAACGATCCATCAGCATTAAGGCTTGCAGAAAGATCATACCTCGCTGCTGCAACTGAAGGATCATTCAAACTTGTATAAAAATCGTTTATGCTGTTAAACCTGAATACGCCTTCATACGCAGGTGCAAATCCATTTTTATATTTCTTGAATGAATTTTGTGTACCAACAGTTATTTCGTGTGCGCCTTCATAAAAAGTAAAAATATCATTCAGCTGGAACACATCAGTGTTCAATAAATTTCCATAAGTATATTGCTCATATCCAAATGATGTATAAGGATTGCCGTTGCCATCAAGAATATCTACAAGCGGCATATACGAACCTGCATCTTTACCAGTTGTTTGCGTATTGCTCAGCGAAGAACGAAAATCTTTCAATGCTGTATAACCTACCTGTAATTTGTTAGATGCTTTGTTGGAAAATCTTGAATTTAATTCAGCAATAACGATATTAAAATTATTGTTGATTGTATATCCGCTACCATAAAAAGGCATCGCATACTGACCTGCTGCTCGGCCATAACTGCTGTTCACAGATCCACTGTTACTTGCAGGCTGATCTTTAAAAGATTTCAGGTAATTATACTTTATGGTAAGTGTGTTTGATGTGTTGATATTGAAATCAAGCTTGGCAGTTATTTTATCGCTTTGCGTTCTGTAACTATATCCCTGGAATGAACCCGGATTATATCCAAAACGCGACATTAATGTGTCAGCCAAATCAGATAAAATTGTAGCATTAGCTGCTGAAACACTTACGCCATCTGCCTGGTGCGAAGCATCGTTTGCAATAAAGCTTGTGCCCGGGTCAGTTCTTCTTTCAGACTCACCGCTTACAAAGAAAAATAATTTGTTTTTGATGATAGGGCCGCCTACAGAAAAGCCTCTTAAATTATAACTGAAATCTTGCTTTGGTACAGTAATATCTCCAATTTTATATCCTTGTGTTCCCTGGCCTTTTATATAAGTGTAAACAGTTCCTCTAAAAGTATTTGTTCCGCTTCTGGTAACTGTATTAATGCCCGCACCGGAAAAATTTCCCTGCCGCACATCGTAAGGAGAAAGATTCACCTGTATTTGGTCAATCGCATCAAGGCTTATTGGCTGAGAATTGGTTTGGCCGCCTAATGTTCCTGAAAGGCCAAATGAATTATTAAAGTTCGCACCATCTACAGTTACATTATTGTATTGATTACTTTGGCCGCCAAAAGCAAGACCATTTGCCTGCGGCGTTAACCGTGTAAAATCCTGTAGCGATCGGTTAATGGTTGGCAATCTTTCAATCTGGTTACGGCTTACAATTTCCTGTGTGCCCGTATGTGAATTATTAAAAACCTTGTTTTGATTTGTTGTAGTAACAATAACATCGGTGAGTGAATTGGCTTCTGCAACAAGCGTAAAATCTGCTTTAAATTCCTGCCCTAATAATAAACTCACATTCTCCTGTTGCTCCTGCTTATAGCCAACATACGTTACAGTAATTGTGTAAGGGCCGCCAACTTTTAAGTTAGCTAAATTATAACGGCCATCACTTCTTGTTGTAGTAACATATTTTGTGCCCGATGGATTATGAACGGCAGTAATTGTAGCACCTTGTAAAGTACTTGAACTGCCGGTAATAACTCCTGTAATTTCTGATGTTGTTTCCTGAGATTTTGCTAAAAATGGTAATAGAATTAAGAAGAAGATCTTAATAAGTTTTCCCGAGTGCATAAGTTTCAGATTTTGCCGCAAATGTAGTAGCAGAAGAAATATCAACCGCCTGTTATATTTCATTAATAATTTGATAATATAAAAAAGATAAAATACGCGCTCATATCTAAGCAGTTAGAATTCATCAAATTTTTT
>JBDUBY010000419.1:0-8011 GCA_040003735.1 Parafilimonas sp. | reverse complement strand
TACACTTTTAAATTGTTTACCATGCCTGCTTCGCGTGCATTTGCTTTGGGAACGATTAAACCTTTAAAGCCTTCTTTGCGTGCCTGTATTGCAATTGGCAATGCACCTTTTATTGGTTGAATAGTACCATCCAGACTCAACTCCCCCATCATCACATATTCACTTAATCTTTCCGGTTGTTCAATTTGCTCACTGGCGCCAAGCACACCAATAGCAATCGGCAAATCAAATGAAGAACCGCTTTTTTTAATATCTGCAGGCGCAAGATTTACAACAATTTTTATACGCGGCATATACCAATCATTTGTTTTGATGGCGCTTTCCATGCGCTGCAAACTTTCTTTCACCGCATTATCAGGCAAGCCAACAATGGTGTAATGCTGGCCTGCACTTACATTTACTTCAATAGTTATGGTGATTGCTTCAACGCCGTAAACAGCACTTCCAAAAGTTTTAACGAGCATGGGTTTTGGTTTTATGCAGCAATAAATATGTTTTAAGTTGAAAGGCTAAGCTAAATAAAAATGTTTTGTATCAGCACATTCAATTTAATACCGATTAAACAAGCTTTGGTTTATTGCCCCGGATTTGTGCCCGAAGGCGCAATAGATATACGCAATTCAATGCCTGCTCTTGTATTAATAATTGGCGCCGATGTTGAGATGTAAGGAATGATGCGTTGCTGATCAAAATAAAACTTAAGATCAATGCGGTTATTGATAAGATAATCTATTGAAGGCTGTATGCTGATGGTTTTCTGGCCGCCGGTGCTATATGCAGTTGGCTGATCTAGCCTGCTGTTTGTTTGCAGATCATTTCGTATAGAAAGATCAAGGCTTATATTCAAATCTGTTTGATCTGGCTTAGCTTTTATGAACGGCAATTTGAATGGCATGTTCGCACCTTTTTTGCGATAAGTGCCACCAAACGTTACAGAATTACTGCGTACTTCACTCAACTGATAATCATATAAACTTAAACTTAGCTGCCTGCTTTTTGCATATTCAAACCGTATTGCTGTTTGATCTGTTGTTGTAATATCAATACCAATTAACGGTGCAAATTGTTCCTGTATTGTTAAGTTTGGAATTAAGAAAAATGGTATATAGTTGCCTGAAATTGTATCTAAAAATGCCGGCTGACCAAGATGCAAAGGATCATAATATAACAATGCACTGCTAAAACTGTTCATGCTGAATGTGCTGTTATAACCATGTGTAATAGTGATGTTGCTGAACTCATCTGCAAGGCTTGGAATTCTTGTTAAACCTGTATAAGTAACACGCCAGTTAGGCAATGCATGAATGCCACTAAACGGATTTGATTTAATGCTTGAATTATTTTCATTAATCAGCGAAACAGTACTTGCATCTTTTCCTGTATATGCAGCAATAAACGCGGGCAATAAAACATCTTGCTGATAACGCCCATAACCTTCAGGAAATCCATCTGAAGTACGCCTTGAGCCGCTGTCAACCCAATATTTATTTGACTTTGCAAGCCGGTTAGCGACTACAATACGGCTATTTTGAAAATCCTGAAACGTTCCGGATATCTGGTTTGCATTTGATTTTTTGAATAAGGTTTGGAAACTGATATATGAAACACTGAACCCGCCACCAGCCAACGGACTTAAATGTTGAAAGTTTGTAACACCTGGCGAAGTTGAAAGATTCTTGTATAATTCGGAATAGTTCTTAGAGAATGTTTTTTGAATATTTACGTCAATATTAAATTCACGTAAAGGCTCAAGTTGTGCGGTTAAATTTAATTGTTGCTGGTAATCCTGCGTGTATAAAAGATTGAATAAAGTATCACGTGTAATAACGCCTTCCCTTGCTTTTTGGTTCAGCCAATTACTATCAGGCTGCCTGCCGAAAATATATGCAAGGCCAGGTTGATTCGTTTTTTGGTTTTGACCTAAATAACCTGTGCCTGTTGTTATGCCCGGAATACGGCTATCATAATTTTCATTATAACTTAATGATGCATGTTTAACCATCGTGATCAAATGCCCAACTGCCTTTACCGCACCGCTGCCTTCATTCGCCACTTTGTTTTTACGTTGCTGTTTTTGATAATCTCTTTTTTGCTGACGCCATTTTTGTAAAGCGTGACGTTTTTCAAAACCATGTAATTTATTTCCTGAAGAATCTTTTACTATTTGTGCTCTTGGTTTGGGTGGTTTAATGCTGTCCGTTTCATTTGTTTGATCACCGTTATCCTGCGCATCTTCTGTTTGACTAATCTTAGCAAGAAATTTTGATTTTGAATACAACCTTGTAAAATCAAATTCGCCCGTTAAATTATTCTGTTGTGTATTTTCAATTGTGTTGCCAAGATCAACTGCTAATAAACTTGCTCCGATCCAATTGTAGGTTGTTGTATAACTATATCGCGCCGTAATCCAATCTGTAAGCGGAAGTTTTGCCAGCGGAATATTATAGCTTATTGTAGCTTGTTGCTGGTACATAGTATTTCTTCCTGCATGAAAGAAATTTTGCCGTACTGTATCTTTTTTAGCCGATGTATTTAACTGGCCAAAAGGTTCATCAATTGTTGCAAAAGCAACAGCCGAATAATCAAGATTCAGGCTGCGTGTAAAATCCCAGCGGAGATTATAATAACGATCGAAACTGAAAAACTTGTCATAAGTGGTATCAACCTTCTCAATCTTAGAATCGTAAGTGTTTACAATTCTTGGAATATAAATACCATACTGCCGGTTAACATCAGCCCTGAAACTTATTAGCGAAGGCATGTAGTTAAAGTTGAAATCTTTAAATGGCGTTAACCACAGGCTTTTATTTTTTATAAGATGTTTGAAAGGCTCTTTAAACTTTGAAGATTGATTGTACGTGTACCCAAAACCGCCGTGATATTTTTTAATGTTATTGTTTAATACAAGTGGATTGGTTTGATCAAATTCTGTGTAGGAATAACTAAAGTCAAAATTGCTGATATTCCATAAATGCGGTTTTGCGCTGCTTTGCCCAAAACGCACATTAGTAAAGTTCAACGTTTTTATAGTGGTAATATCACCCGCTGCTTTTTTTATTGAATCCCGTTGTACAGAACTGGTTGCCATTTTCAATTTATCCTTATATAAAATATCAAGATCATAAGGATCGTATTCAGGTGTCAGGATGGTTTTATTAATGCTTGCATAAATAGGAATTGATACAGCAATTTTATGCGGCAATAATTTTCCCGCATCAATATTTAGCGCAGCATCATATTGAAACATATTATCTTTTGCACGTTGATTTATTTGTTGATCAATACTTCCAAAACCATAAGAATATGTATTCGCAGAAACAGATAAGGTTCCTAAATCAGCAAGCTGAATATCAGCTCTTCCTAAAGCAGCATAACCACCTTTATCATCAATTTTAGATAAGCGCAATTCATTCAGCCAAACTTCTGTACTTATAGTTGCATCCGTTTCATTTTCAACTGCAATTAAAAATCCCTGCACTTCACCAAGATTTGGATTGCCCTTAATTGCATAAACTCTTTGGCCAATAACTTCAGAATAAAATCCATTTATATTTACTCTTTTTGAATTTCGTCTTATTTTAAGCTGCACAAGATCGTTAAGAACAAGATTAAGATTATTTGAATCAGGCCATATTTGTTCTGCAGTAGCCGCACTATTAAATTGCGTAACTTCTAACGGTATTTTTACTTCGTAATAATTATCAGTAAAATCCTGGCCAATACGAATTACAGCATCAACCTGTCCATTCTGTAATTGAGGCGATTGCTTTAAACCAGATTCAGCATGAATAAACATATCCATTTGTCCGTATTGCCTGAGATCAAGATTTAGTGTTTTAAATACGGCTCTTGAATCGTGCTTTTGCAGAGCGTCTATTTGCAAACTCATCGCTTGTTCATTCTGTAAAAGATTAACTCCGTTATTACTTAATTCCTGAACCCGATCAATACCGGGCGGCGTTTTATAAGGTATCGGCTGGCGGCTGCTGTTTTCTTCAACATTTACTGCAAGCACATTTATATTGGTGGGCGAACCGGCAGGAATTTGTGCATAGCCGCCAATGGTATCAATATTGTAAGTAAAGGTTCTCCATTGGTTGCGTACAAGATCTAACGTTGCAAAACGCATCACAACAGAATCCTCGAAACCTGTTAAATACATGCGCATAAACCGGATGGATTTAAAGTCAGGTATTTGCCCAACTTTATTGGTAAAATCTTCAATGGGTACACGAAACAAATACCAGTTTTCAGGTGCGCTTGATCCATCGGCCAAACGTGGATTTACTACACGCTGGTCAGTAATATATTTTGAATTGCCGACACCCATTCCTGGTTTTAGATCAACCTCATATTCATAATATTCTTCTGTTTCATTTAAAGTGTTGTCATGATTCAGATCTTCATTATCCGGGTACAATGTTGCTGCAGGAGAAAACTGTGAACTGCTTGTAGAAATAGGTGAATTGCCCTGTGGATTATTGTAATTTTTATACCTTCCTAAAATGCCGGTGCCAGTTGCATCATAGCTCGCATCGCGATACCATTTGTAATCATCGTTTGATGGATCAGCAGAGGCTTGCTCATAAAAAGGAGACACAGCGCCGAAATTGGTTGATATATCATTGAGATAAGTACTACGCTGAATTTTTTCAGAATCATCATTAAGGCCATCAAAGCCAACATCCTGGTATGGGCGATCTGCAGGATCGTTGCTGAAGGCCTGTGTAACCTGTATTGGATTGATGGGCGATTTGCCCCAAACTGAGTTATCCGTAATAGCAGGAATACTTGGTGTTGGCAAACCATTCTCGTAAAAACGCCGGCCATCTTTTAAAATATCTTCACTAATATCTCCGAGGTCAATAAATAATTTACCGCCTGTACTTGTTGGATTTTTAATAAATGGATCCTGCACCCAAAATTCTACATATTGAATATTGCCGGTTTCAAAATCAGTCTGGTCGAGGCTGCGCATAATACCACCCCAACGCTTTTGTGGATTTTTTAATTTGCCAGCAGCATCAACATCAGCAACATCATCAGTAAAATTATACGGGCCTCTGTCAGTTGGGTAATATGCCAAATCAAATGTTGACGTAATTACATCAGTAATATTTGTTGTGCGCTGCGGAAATAATTCGTTTGTATAAACCTGCCGCACCCGTGGATCACTTAGTTCTTTTAAGTTTCCTCTCAACGGATTATTCGTGCTTGACCTATCCTGTAAAGTTGGCTCGATGTTATACCATGCAAGCTTTGCACGGTTCTTACCATAATTAAGATCATTAGTAAGCGTTCCTTCGGGAAACAAGCCATTGCCTTGCGGCGTTGATGCCAGTGCCCATGAAATAAATGGGAAACGAAGATCGACGCTGCTGGTTGCACCTTCAAAATCGTCAATATAAATTAAGCCTTCAGAGCCTTTTCCAATCTGTGGCGGATGACCGGGTTTAAGCGCAGCAGCTTCACCGTAAGCAGATATAGAACTTGGTGCATCTGAATTATAAAAAGGCAATTTATTAATCAATCTTGTTAAGCCCGGCAATTGATTCTGATAACTGAAATCGACGCCATACATTGTATTACGTATTGGATCTTCACCATAATTTACCTTGGTGAAGAATGGCCGTTCTGCCAATCTCTCCATCGTGGCGCCAAATGATAAATGCTGGTTGGCAATATAATCAAGACGGAGACCTAAAAAACTACGTTGCTGAACACCAAAAGTTGCATTGTTTTCAAACTGAACATCAACAGGAATTCCTGAATTAATGATAGCCTGGTTAATAATTTTTAATGTGCCAAGATTATAATCAATTATATAATCCGTGTTTTCCTGCAACACTTGTCCGCCAGCCGTTACTGTAACCGAACCTTGCGGAATATTAAACGCACCAAGATATATATCTGAGCTGGAACTTCCTTTTACCGTTCCCTGTAAAATATAGTGATTTACATTGGCATATGTTTGAGCAATAGCTTTTATGGAATCGTATAACTGATGATAGACATATTTGGCTTTCGTTGTGTCGTTTACCCCCTGAAAAGCCAGGCTTTCCAAATCATTACCAAAAGGTTGAAGTACCGGGAAAACAATTTCGCCTTGTTGCTGCAAAACAGTAAATCCATTTACAAAATCAAATAAACCATCAGGTTGCGGGTCGTTGCGGCTATTCAAACGGTCTGCCCGTAAAATTGTTATTAATGGTGTACCTGAAACAACTGGATTGCTTTCCGGCAAATATCTTTTTGTACCACCGCTTGGATCTGAATAAAGTACATTTAATTTAAAGGCTGTTGAATCCAGTGAAGTAACATCAAGTGCGTAAACATTTTTCATCATCAATTGCCAGATAGGAAGTTTTACGCGTTGTGATGTTGCTTTTAATAATTTAAGAAAAAGTGTTTTTTGCACACCTTGTGTTGAGTCAACTGTAACATCTTGTGAAAATTCGCCAACCTGGAAAACTTTGCCGTTATATGTATATTGATAAGCAACAGCTAAAACGTCATCTGGCTGCAACTGTACATTCAAAGAAATAAAACCAACCTGCGGATTGTAAAAATATTCTGATGAATCCAGTTTACGGGCAAATGTTTTTTCATAATCATTTACAGGCGTTAGACCTTTCATCAACAATAAACCATTTATCTGCGATGGATCCCGAAAATTGTCGCCGCTTGTTACGTAAGAATAAAGATCATTTGAATTATTCTGTGGGAACGTATTGCCGGGTATTGCATGAAGGTTTGTATTGTAAGGCGCATTTTCACCCAAATCCATTAACCCAACAATACTTCTTGTATTTGTGGTTGCGCCGTTTTTATTAGTAACCCAAACTTCCATGCGCATAATTTGAATCTGGCTTGTTACAACAGGCAGGTTACTCATTGCCGTATTGTAATTATTTTTAAAATATTGGGCTAATAAAAAATGCCTGTTCTCATCATAATCATCAAGTTTTTTATTTATAGTCTGACTTAAACCGCCGCCTTGCAAAGCAAGAGATTGCTGTTGAGATTTTTGACTGGCAATTGCTGCTGTTATAAAAAACTTACCAAACTGAAGCTGTGTTTTTACACCAAACAAGCTTTGCGGGCTGCTCATTAAAGTTCCCTTGGTTTGAAATGAAATATTACCGGCTTCAACCGATTTTAATATTTCATCATCCATGCCTTTATAATCTAATTTTAATTGGTTCTCATAATCAAAATTGGCAAGCGTGTTATAGCTGATAGGAAGCTTTAATTTATCACCAATACTTGCATTAATATTCAGGTTGGTGTTCATATTAAAATCCAAACCACCATTCTTGCGCGCACTTTCCGGCAACGTTGGATTCTTTACAACCTGTCCCTGGTAACCCATTGTAAGGTCAATTGTTCCCTGTGGTTTTATGTCAACTTTTAAACCCTGCGGGCCCACGCCAAACATCCTGTCGAATAATTTATCATAAATGTGCGGCGGCGGTCTTGAAGTTTTGCGGTTAAGATCAAGTAATGTTTGAGCACGCTCATTAAAATAATCATTTTCCTGTTTCTGACTTTGCAGCCGGTACATTTCATCAAACGTGAGATAAGTTGGCTTGCGGTAAATAATATCACCAACTTTTTCAGTAATATAATATTGATTAGTTAAAGGATCATATTGAATATCCTGTTTAATGATTGAAGTATCATTTATGTCAAATGGATTTTTATAGGTTGAAGAAAACCAGTCTCCCCGCCTGTCCTGTAACGGATAGCGCAAACTATCAGGATTTTGTGCAAAAAGATTGTTGCACAAACAAACTGATAACATTACAGTTGCAATAATAAGTTTTGCTGTAAAAACCTTTGTCAATTTTCTTAAGCCTGGTTAGGTAGAACTTTTTTCGATAGACTATAGATTTTTTAGTGCGAGTTTAATAATGTTTTCCACGGAAGAATTATCATCGGATGAAAATACTTTTTTTATGGCTGTTTCAGCAATATTTTTTTGAATTCCCAAAGCTATCAGCGCATTTAG
>JBDUBY010000127.1:0-2404 GCA_040003735.1 Parafilimonas sp. | reverse complement strand
GCAAAAATGTAACGCGTGGTATGATAACCTTACATCCCGCAGGTATTCCGCACGGACCACATCCTGGTGCTGTTGAAAAAAGTATTGGTGCAAAAGAAACAAAAGAACTGGCAGTGATGGTTGATACTTTCAGGCCATTGATGCTTACACAAGCTGCACTTGATATTGAAAATCCAGATTACATTATGAGCTGGGCAGAATGAAATAAGGAACGGAGAAATAACGATTGAAATTAACGTTGTTCTATAAAAGGATTAGCGAGACAACGTTTAAGTTGTTTTGTGTGTCTTCAAAATATGAAGCAATTTTTAGCATGCATTATCTTGATAATATCCGGTTGCAGCGGAGATCCAATGGTTGCACCATCTACTCTTGAAACTTCATGGATAGATGTAGCAACGCATAGCGATACAATTATTACTAATGTAAATAATCAATGGCCGGTTATTTATTATGCTGAAAAGAACTGGCAATCATCAGCAGATACAAACCTTTCGCACGGTTTTCGTTTTATTGCAGTACGTAAGGGCGATACAATTGCTGTAAAACCGTTAGATGATTCAACCACAAATTATCAAACCTATATATCTGGTAACAGTGAAAACAGCGATACTTTGAAGTCTCAAAATTTTTTAGATACATCTGGTAATAATCCAGTAAAAAAATATATTCATTTGAGATGATATTGATTTGCCAGTGTGCTCGCGGCAAATGAATTCTGTACTAAAAAGCAGCTGGTAAAAAATTTAATCTGAAAAAAATTCCAGACGTTTGAAACGCTATATTAATTATTCATAATTTTTGCGAACACAAATGTTACGGGCAGGAAGAAGTAAAAATTGGAACCTTTGCCCACAATACTTTTTAAATTAATAGTACCGCCATGTGTTGTAATAATTTTTTTTGAAATAGCAAGTCCAAGCCCGTTGCCTTTTTCTCCTGAGGTTGGTTTGGCACTTGTTGTTTGAAAGAAATTAAACAGCTTTCCAATTTCGGCTTCAGGTATGCCAACACCTTCATCAATTACTTCAGTTAATACACCTGCTTCGGTTTTGGTAATTTTTATTTTAATGCGGCTTCCTTGTTTTGAATATTTAATTGCATTCATCAGCAGGTTTGTTACTACCTGTTCAATATGTATTTCATCATACCCAAAATAAATTTCATTATGATCGCAATGCAGTTCAATCTTAATTTTTTTATTGTTTGCCAGCAATTGCTGAAATAAAATAATGTTGCTTATGAACTGAATATAATTATGCTGCTGAATATTTAACTTTAATATGCCAAGTTCAATTTGAGATACGTTTAATAAATTGTCAATCAGCCGTAAAGAATGATTGCTGATGCGATGGATCATTTCCAAAAATTTTAAAGATTCTTTATTACGTTCTGCCGGAAGTAATAAATCCGTAATGGTTTGAATGGTGGCAAAAGGATTGCGCAGATCATGTGCGGCAATACCGATGATCCTGTTTTTCTCAGCATTTAGTTTATTCAAGCGTTCATTCAACTCACTTAAGTTTCCATGTTTGATTTTAAGCGCATAGCATAAAGAGGCGATAATAAGATATCCCGCTAAACGTATAGCAGCATTACCATAAGGTATCCACCTATCATTAAATGGTTCGGTTGACAAAAGTTCTATTACTAAAGCCAGCACGGTTGCATACACCGAATAAAAAGTTATTTGCATTTTGCTTACACCTACATACAATGCAAAAAAACACAGCACCAATAAATAAAAAACTGAGAAAGAAATCTGGTAGCCGGTTTGCCATTCAATAAACCCAATAACAGAAAGTGAAATGATAGCAACAAGGTTTAATAAACCTTTCTTCTTTATTTTTAAAAGAGTTATCATGTTGGTGCGGACAGGTTCAAGTGCTTGAGTTAAATACGATATCTCAAGTAATTTATACTATAATCATCACAATTTCAATTTTTGAAAAAAATTGTATTGCTTAAAGCTAAAAATAACATCTGTATTCATATAAAATCAAAACCACATCTTTCAATTGCTTAAATTTGCGGTGAAATTTATTACTATCATCATTCATTTTTTATTGAATGGAAATTACCGCAAAAACAGCAGAAGAATTACGTTTAACAGCAGAAGAATTTGAACTGATAAAACAAAAGCTTGGCCGCACGCCAAACTTTACAGAGCTCTGTGCTTTCAGTGCCATGTGGAGCGAACATTGCAGTTATAAAAATTCAATTAAATGGCTAAAGACTTTACCAAGAAGCGGTGGCCGAATGCTTGTTGCTGCCGGTGAAGAAAATGCTGGCTTGATGGATCTTGGCAACGGTTGGGGTGTTGTATTTAAAATTGAAAGCCATAATCACCCATCTGCTATAGAACCTTTTCAAGGTGCGGCAACTGGTGTTGGCGGAATTCAGC
>JBDUBY010000333.1:0-8089 GCA_040003735.1 Parafilimonas sp. | reverse complement strand
CAATAATTTTTTCAAACAGTTTTTCTTTACTGCCGAAATAATAATTTACCATGGCAACATTTACAGAAGCCTTTTCTGCGATTTCTCTTATCGACGTTCCCTCGAACCCTTTTTCTGCAAATAGGTGCAGCGTGGTTTCAATAATATGCTGTTTCTTGTCCTTCATTTTCTGCAATTCAGGACGCAAAATTAAACAAATGTTTAAAATCAAACAAACGTTTAATTAATTTTTTTTGAATTATTTTTCAAATGATCACCTGTAAGTATAAGTTACCATTCCCAGTAACTGCTGGTGTTTATCAAACAAAACATCTTTTGTTTTTAAGCCAAGCTCATCATAAACATATTGCCATACAACATAATCTGATGAACCTTGCGGAACTTGTGTAAGTGAAGAAATTATGCCTTTATCGTTGTATTCAAACACATAATCAGGAAGTAGTTTTTGCGCCTGGATGTTGTAGCGGACAATATCAGTTAGTTGCGAATTATCGTTGTAATAATAAAAATACTGTTCTATCTGTCTGCCTCTTTTCATCCATAATTCTTCTGTTATATTTTCATGTTCATCTTTTTTAAAATGGATAATCGTAGTATCTGTTTTATCTTTTATTCTTATCATGGAATCAGGAATATTTCCTGTATAAAACCATTTATGAATTTCCAAATTATGTGTATCCATTGCAGTATCTTCTGATTGTGTTTGTACCTGCAATGTATTTCCCGCATTATCATAAGTATATTCAACATTGGTTAATATATTGTCAGCGCTGTCAGAAGATTTTATAAGCTGATCGTTTAAATAAGTATCATAATCATCAGAAGTTCCTCCTGTTTCCAGTTCTGTATGTGTTACAACCAACGAGGCATTATCTTTTAATGTTTTCAAATAAACAAATCCAGGCGTTGGCTTACTATCAGCTTCAGTGCTTGTTGCAGAAACCTGTTGCACATTATTTCTTTTCAAAAGCTGGTATATATGATTTGATTCTTTTAAAGACACTACATCATTATAATAATATTGTGCTTTACAATTATAGAAAACGAAAAAAAATGTTAACAGCAATACGCTTTTTTGCATAATAATTCTTTGATTCATCTTTAACGAAAAATGTGCGGCAAGGTATATATTGCTGCTTAAAATGTGTTGTGTATTTTTAGTGAAATTTTAAAAAGTGTCTCACGGTAAAGCCCGCAAAGAAAAATATTGTTTGAATTGTAACGCTGAAGTCACCGGAAGGTTTTGCAGTGTTTGTGGCCAGGAAAACATAGAACCAAAAGAAACGCTTTGGGAATTAACCACGCATTTTACATATGATCTCTTTCATTATGATGGTAAATTCTTCTCATCACTTAAAATTCTTTTATTAAGGCCAGGCATATTAACGCATGAATATGTACGCGGAAGAAGAGCGAGCTACCTGCACCCAATACGCATGTATGTATTTACATCAGCCATATTTTTTATTATTTTTCTTTCGTTTATTGTTGGGAAAGATGCTTCTAATTTAGATGCATCCCAGTTAAATTCCCGGGAGCACATTGCTATAGATAAATCAATTGATAAGTTAGAAGATTCGATTGCAAAAACAAAGGATCCTGCTACGAAAGCTGAATTGCAGAAAAATATTATTGCATTACAAAAAATTCCTTCTCTCTTTTCTGCGGATAGTACAGCAAGTGAAGGTGCACATATCGGCACAAATCATTTTACATTAGATACTTCAAATCATTCAGCCAATTTTTTATCATCTAAATTACCGGCAACACTTGCTGAATATAAACAGCAACAGGCTGAACTTTCACCCAATAAAAAAGATGGCTGGTTTAACCGCATTGTATCAAACAAATTAATTGAGATAAACGAAAAATACAGGTACAATAAAAAAGGTTTTATAGACGATTTCAGTGAACATTTTTTTCATTCATTCCCAACAATGATGTTTGTATCGCTGCCTGTTGTTGCGCTTATTTTACAATTGTTGTATATACGGCGGCGCAAACAATTTACATATGTACAGCATGGCGTTTTTTCAGTTCACATTTATATAGCTGCATACATTTTTATACTTGTTATTTATGGATTGAGCCTGCTGAAAGATGTTACGCATTGGAGTATATTCGGTTATTTATCTGTATTAGGTGGCGCAGGCATTTTTTATTATGTATATAAATCAATGCAGAATTTTTATGAGCAAAAACGCGGCAAAACCATACTTAAGTTCTTTCTTTTTTTATTGGTATATTATATTGTATTGATCTTGCTGATGGTATCTTTTATAATGACTTCAATAATCGCTGTTTAATATGGAATACAAAGAAAATTTTGAAAGGCTGGTAAATATCATGGATGAATTAAGAGAAAAATGTCCATGGGATAAAAAGCAAACTATTCAAACGTTAAGGTCAATGACGATTGAAGAAACCTACGAATTGGCTGATGCAATTACTGAAGAAAACTGGCAGGAAATAAAAGAAGAACTTGGCGATATTTTATTGCACATTCTTTTTTATACGGGAATTGCCAAAGAACAAAACAAGTTTATATTGAATGATGTGCTTGATGCGATTTGCAATAAACTTATTGTTCGCCATCCGCATATTTATGGAGATGTAAAAGTGAATAACGATGAAGATGTAAAAAAGAATTGGGAGAAAATAAAATTAAGCGAAGGCAAATCATCTGTATTAAGCGGCGTGCCTGTTTCGTTGCCTGCCGTTGTAAAAGCAATGCGCATCCAGGAAAAATCAAAGCAAGTTGGGTTTGAATGGAAACACACGGAAGATGTTTGGATGAAAGTTGAAGAAGAAATGAATGAACTGCAGCAGGCAGTTAAAAATAATGATGCAAAAGAAATTGAAGATGAATTTGGTGATGTGCTTTTTAGCCTTGTTAATTACGCACGGTTTTTGAATGTTGACGCTGAAAATGCATTGGAGCAAACAAATAAAAAATTTATTTGGCGATTTACGCAGATGGAAAAAATAGCAAAAGAAAAAGGCCAAAATTTATATGATATGAGTCTTGAAGAAATGGATGCCATCTGGAACATTGTAAAAAAGCAAAATACAATTGCTTGATAAAAATTATTAAACATGCAATTAATAAAAACGCCTGGCTGTTTCTTGCTGCGGCGTGGGTGTACACGCTTTCATTCATCTTCACCAATTATTTTTCCTACAGTTCCTCATCGCAAAAAGTTGCAAACATTTTAAGCGAGTATATACAAGGCCATGAAAAATCTTTTCAAAATATTTTACATGATACAACGACAGTTAACGCAATAATAAGCGATGGATTTTCTTTAGAAAAAAAGCAATTGATAACGGATGCACAAGGCATTTTTGCTTACCAGGTAAATGATATCGGAAATCCTGTTGAAATTTTCTGGAACACCAGCAAGATGTCTGTAACGAAAGAAGATCTTTTAAAACCAGATGGCAGTTATCTTGTAAATTATCAAAACGGCACTTTCGAGCTTTTAAAATCTTCGTTAACAAAACAAGGCATACATTATTTTTTTATCACGCTAATCCCCATTCGCTGGCAATACTTTATGCAGAATGAATACCTGCAAACGCATTTTGCTGTAAGCCAAGAAATAAGTGATGATTTTGAAATAACACCAGCTGGTAAAGGTGCCGCAGTAAAAAATGTTGCTGGCAACACTTTATTCAGCATAACAGAAACAAATCAGTCTTATAATGATGCGCCTGTTGGCTTCTCCGTTTTTCTTCGTGTAATTGCTTTATTGTGTCTGTTTATTTTTATTAATAATGTAGCATCTGCCGTAGTAGAACAAAAGAGTTTTAAAACTGGTTTTGCATTACTTGTTGCATCTTTTTTAATTCTGAGAATATTGATTTTCTTTTTCAGGTTTCCATTTAATTACCAGATCACACCTTTATTTGATGCAGCAATTTATCATGGCGGGTATATCAACAGGTCGTTGGGTGATCTGTTATTAAATGCAATTACTGTTTTGTGGGCAATTCTTTTTTTTAGAAAAAAAATAAAATCATCAACGCTTCCTTCTGTTAAATCATTGTACTCAGTTTACCAGGTTTTAATTTATTTATCAGTTTTAATATTGCCGCTTACAAGTTTTTATATTGCTGATGTAATAAGTGGTCTTGTAACACGTTCAACCATCAGTTTTAATGCAGCAGATTTTTTTTCACTTTCTATTTTTTCGTTAGCCGGCTTTATTATTATTTGCATGCTGCTGTATATCTGGCTTTACCTAACAGGGTTTTTTGTACAGCTTTTATCCAAAACAAAAATTCCGTTTTTCTGGCAGAATATTTCTGTAGTTGCCAGCAGCTTTTTACTTATATCCATTCATGTTTTTTTTGTTGATGCAAAGTTGTTATTGATTGTTACGGGCTTTGTTGTTTTGTTGATTTTATTTATCCGCTATCGCGATAACCCTTCTTTTTCATCGCTGGTAAACTCATCTTATTTTATAGTATGGGCATTAATATTAACAGCTTTGGCTTCTGCGCTTATTGTTTATCAAAACAACATTAAAGAAAAAGATTCGCGCCTTAACATAGCCAAAGGAATGCAGGAACAAACAGATTCTTCGGGCACTTTTTTAGTGCGGCTTGCATTAAATAATTTTTCTGATGCTTTTTTGCAAAATAACTTTTACAGGTTTCGGGATGCTTATAGTAACAGGTATATAAAAGACAGCCTTATCGAAAAAAATCTTTCTGCATATCTCACTAAATACATTACGAAGATTTATGTGTTTGATAAAAATAACCGGCCGTTGTATAATGATGATTCCACGAGTTATGATGTTATAAATTCCGTGCTTGAAAATAAGAGCAAACCTACAGGTGTTCCCGCGCTTTATTTTTACCGCAATACACCAGATACCTACAATTATATTTATACAAGAAAAGTAGTAAAAGATTCTACTTATCTCGGTTCTTTATATGTAGTGGTGCAACCAAGATTGTATGAAAATACAACGCTTGTTCCTGAGCTCTTCAAACAAACAAATGATATTTCTTCGCTTACGCAAAATGGTTATGTTTTTGGAATGTATGATAACCGTAAGCTTGTAAGCGCTTTCACGGGTTTTAATTTTTCTGATTCTGTGCTTCCAAGTCAAAACACTAAAACGGGATATTATTTTAAAGATTCTACAGGTTATAATGAACTTTGGTATAATGCAGGAAATGGCAAATTGCTTGTAATCGCAAAAAGAAATAATTCGTTTTTTAATTTTATAACGCTGTTTTCTTACCTGTTTGTATTATTTATTTTTCTTGCATTTGCTGTGCATACAAGCCGCATCCAATTAAACAACACTGAAAAAAAATTCAGTTTTAAAAACCTGTTTCGTTTTAATATTCGAACACAAATACAAACTACAATTGTTGGCGTAAGCATTGCATCGTTTTTAATTATCGGCGTAGCAACAATTTCTTTTTTTATACTCCGTTTTAAAAATGGTACAACCAACCAACTGGTAAGTACTTCGCAGGTAGTTTCAAATGAAATTGAGCAAGCGCTGAAATTTGAAATTATTACCGGCGATGTTTTAAATATTAATGATGCAACTGCAGATGGAGATTTCGAAAAGAAGATTGTTGACATTGCAACTATTCACAACGCAGATGTAAATCTCTACGCAAAAAATGGAAGTTTGCTTGTTTCATCCCAGCCATATATTTATACGCAGTCCATCTTAAGCAACAAAATGGATCCGGAGGCTTTCCGGGAATTACATTATAATAAAAGCACACGCTTTATACATGCAGAACAAATTGGTAACTTTTCTTTTCAAAGTATTTATACACCTGTAAAAGATGAAAAAGATGAAACGATTGCTTATTTAAATGTGCCATTGCTTAGTGCACAAAATGAGTTAAAAGAAGAGATATCAGATTTTCTTGTAACGCTGATTATTTTGAATGCGCTCATTTTCATTTTTGCAGGCGCAATTGCAGTAACACTTACGGGCCGCATTACTTCATCGCTTGAGTTAATTGGCGGCAAAATGAAAGAGATAAAAATTGGCAGTACAAACGAGGAAATTGCATGGAAAGGAAATGATGAAATTGGTATGCTCGTAGATGAATATAATAAAATGGTGAAGCAACTTGAACAAAGTGCCGAAGCACTTGCGAGAAGCGAACGCGAAGATGCATGGCGGGAAATGGCAAGACAGGTTGCGCATGAAATAAAAAACCCATTAACGCCAATGAAATTAAGCATACAGTACTTGCAAAAATCTATGGAAGAAAGTACGCCAAATGCTGTGGAACTTTCAAAAAAATTAGCTTCAACTTTAATTGAGCAAATTGACCAGCTTTCAAAAATTGCCGGTGATTTTTCGCAGTTCGCAAATATTGAAAATATACATCCTGAAAGTTTTGATATTACTGAATTAATTCAGAAGCTTGTAAATCTTTATCAAACAGATTCACGTCTTTCTATTCGTTATATAAATACAAATAATAACGTTGAAATTTTTGCCGATAAATCACAAATCAATCGCCTCTTCACTAATCTTATAAAAAATGCAATTGAAGCTTCTGATGAAAAACAAATTGCACGCATTCAAATAAAACAGATCACGCAGGATAAAAATGTAATTATTTCCATAACAGATTACGGCAACGGCATCAACGAAACATTGCGATCTAAAATTTTCAATCCAAACTTCACCACTAAAACTTCAGGCACAGGTTTAGGTCTTGCCATTTGCAAAGCAATTGTTGAAAAAGCCGCTGGCAAAATCTGGTTTGCAACAACACTTAATGAAGGAACTACGTTTTATGTAAATCTTCCATTAGCAAATTAAATTTTTAGTAAAATTATTTTTATATACTTAGCTGCAGAATAATAATTGAGCACGGTTGTGTCACTCCCTTGTACAGTTGTAATGTTATTCAACAAAAGCTTTTCATTATTCCACTTCTTTCTTTTTATATTGCCTGCATTATTTTTTTATGATCAATTCTTTAAAAGATTTTCAAAAGGTATTTTTTATTGGTATTGCAGGCGCAGGCATGAGCGCTTTGGCGCAATATTTAAAAGGCATTGATAAAAATGTAAGCGGAAGCGATCGTTATTTTACACCAGGAAATATCAATGAAACAAAAAATAAATTAGAAGCGGAAGGCATTGTTTGTTTTGCGCAAAACGGCGAAGGAATAAATGCTTCAACTCAATTGGTTGTTGTTTCAACTGCTATTGAAGACACTGTTTTCGAAGTACAAAAAGCAAAGGAATTAAATATACCGATCATCAAACGCAGTGAATTGCTTGCATTGATTTCGCAAAGTAAAAAGACAATTGCTGTGGGCGGTACATCAGGCAAAAGCACAACTGTTGCCATGTTGTTTGATATCCTTCATCAGGCAGGTTTGCAACCTGGCTTAATCAGCGGTGCAGGCTTAACGCGTTTGATCAAACAAAATAAAATTGGCAATGCAGATGTTGGAAAAGGCGCGTGGTTAATTATTGAAGCTGACGAAAGTGATGGCAGCATCATTCAATACAAACCTGAAATAGCAATTTTATTGAACGTTGATAAAGACCATAAAGACCTGCCTGAATTAATGCAGTTATTTCAGCAGTTTAAAAGCAATAGTAAAGTTTTTATAGTTAATCAAAGCAACAAGTTTGCAACTACATTATCACAAAATATTCAGCATGATTTCTCATCTGATGAAAGCAGTAATGCAGGTTTTGTTATAAAAGATTTTCAGCAAAAAGGTTTTCAAATTTCTTTTACTGTAAAGCAAAAACAGTTTAAATTAAATGCACTTGGCAAGCACAATGCTGAAAATGCTTTAGCCGCAATTGCGGCGGCAAATTTTATTGGTGTTGATTTAAAAGTTTGCGCAGATGGGTTGCAACATTATGAAGGTATTTATCGCCGTCATCAAATAATTGGTGAAAGAAATGGTGTTGTTCTTATTGATGATTATGCACACAACCCTGCAAAATGTGCGGCCAGTATAAAAGCTTGTCAGCCGGTGGCAGAAAAATTAATTGCATGGTTTCAGCCTCATGGTTATGCGCCAACAAAATTTTTGCGTGATGATTTTGTAAAAGAAATTGCTG
>JBDUBY010000296.1:0-8118 GCA_040003735.1 Parafilimonas sp. | reverse complement strand
CAGTTTTTAATTTTAGTTGTGCTACGTTTTCAATATGATGCGTATGCGGAAACATATCTACCGGCTGAATTTTTTCTACACTATATTTTTCATTCAACAAATTTATATCTCTTGCCTGCGTGGCAGGATTGCAGCTTACATACACTATAACCTGTGGCTGAACCTGCAATAATTTCGTAACCATTTTTTCGTGTAATCCTGCCCGCGGCGGATCAACAATTACTACGTTTGCCGCTCCATGTTGTTCAAAAAAATTATCATTACAAATATCAATTACATCGCCTGTATAAAATGTTGTGTTTGCAATATTGTTAAGTGCAGCATTCTCTTTTGCATCAGCAATGGCTTCTTCAATAACTTCAACACCAATAATTTTTTTTGCATTGGGGCTTACAAAAATACCAATGCTGCCGGTGCCGCAATATAAATCATACACAATTTCATGACCTGTTAATTCTGCAAATTCACGTGTAATTGTATAGAGTTTTTCCGCCTGTTTTGTATTGGTTTGAAAAAATGATTTAGGGCTTATTTTAAATTTAAAATGTTCAAGCTGTTCAGTTATATAACCATTACCGCTTACAACCTGAGGTGTAAGATCGTACATGCTGTCATTTCGTTTGCCGTTTATGGTGTATAGCAATGTTGTTATTTGCGGAAACTGGTGCAATATAAAATCAAATAGCAATTGCATGTTTTTTTCGTCTTCGTATGCCAGCACAATATTTATCATTATTTCGCCGGTGGTGGCAATGCGCACCATCATATTTCTAAGCCATCCGGTGTGTTGCCTAAAATCGTAGAAAGGAAATTTGTGTTCACGTGCAAAATCAGCAACCGAATTTCTTATTGCATTTGTTGGCTCAGTTTGTAAATAACAGGTTTCAATATTCACCACTTTATCAAATACGCCTCTTGCATAAAAACCTGCAACACTTTGCTGATTGATATTGCTAATATCCGCACCACTGTTTTTCAATTGCCGAAACTCGTTATCTGCAATGTATCTTTTTGCAGAAAATGAATATTCAAGTTTATTACGATAAAATTTTGTTTCTGTTGCGCCGATTATTGACGGCATCTGTGGTAATTGAATTTTGCCAATTCTTGTTAAAACATCATACACCTGCTGTTGCTTATATTCAAGTTGTTTTTCATAGGGCAGCATTTGCCACCGGCAACCACCGCAAACACCAAAGTGCTGGCAAAAAGGTATAACTCTATCCGCAGAAAGTTTTTTTATTTCCAGCGCAAAACCTTCAGCCCAATCTTTTTTATTCTTATACAACAGCACATCTGCCACATCGCCGGGAACCACGTTTTCCACAAAAATTACTTTACCATTTTGCCTTGCAAGCGATTTGCCTTCTGCGGCATAATTTTCAATCAGTAAATCTTTAAGAATTATCTTTTGTTTTCTTTTCACCAGGTGCAAAAATAAGGTTGAAACATTTTTTAGTTCTTTAAAACTGAAGAACGTTATCAAAACATAAGACTGTTTTACATACGCTTAACAAAACCAAATGGATATTGCTATATTTTTACGCCAATTTTAAAGTATGAGGATAGTATTAGCTGCACTAATTTTTACCTTTAGTTCTGTTTCACTTAAAGCTCAGCAAGCATCCACCGGTTACCAGATTACCGTAACAACTGATTATAAAGACGTCCAGATTTATTTGGGTGATTATTACGGCAAGCGTAAACTGCTTGCAGATTCCGCCAAAGCAAACAGTAAAGGCGTTGCTGTTTTTAAAGGTGATAAAAAATTACCGGAAGGTATTTACTTTATTGTTTCTCCTGACCATGTAATACTTTTTGAAATATTGATGGATTATGACCAGCATTTTTCATTGGTTTCAGATTCAACAAAACCGGGAATAATTAAATTTACCGGCTCGCCAGATAATGATGTGTTTGCGGCTTATTCAACCTTTCTTGCAAAAATATCTCCGCAACTTAGCAGCTTGCAACAACAATTGAAGGCTGCAAAAAACGCAGAAGATTCAGCATCAACCGGCAAAGAACTTTCAAAGACAGCTTCTGAATTAACTGATTACAGGAACAACATTATTACAAAAAGTCCTAACTCAATGCTGACTGCATTATTGCAAATCGCTAAAATTCCTGATCGTCCACAAATACCTGTTGTAAATGGAAAAGCCGATTCATTATATCCTTTTTATTATGTAAAAAATCATTATTGGGATAATGTAGATTTTACCAACGATATAATTCTACATACGCCTTTTTTTGATCCAAAACTGGAAGATTATTTTAAATATTATGTTTCACCAAATCCTGATTCTATAATAAGCGAAGTAAATTATATGTTGCTTTCGTCAAGAGATACAAAAGAGTTGCACGATTATTTGCTGGGGAATTTTACAGATAAATACATCAATCCTGAATTTATGGGTCAGGATAAAGTGTTTTTATTTTTGTTTGAAAATTTTTATTCCAAAGGTGATACAACCTGGCTAAATGAAAAACAGCGCAAGTACATATTTGACCGTGCGTATAGTTTAATGGCAAACCAGTTAAACGAGCAAGCTTCGCCACTTGATCTTACTGATACTTTAGGCAATGCTGTATCATTATATAATATTAAAGCGCCGCTTACATTCGTTGCTTTTTGGGATCCGCATTGCAGCCATTGCCAGGCGCAAATTCCAAGGCTTGATTCTTTTTATCAAGCCAAATGGAAAAATCAAGGTGTAAAAGTTATGGCAGTTTGCGTAAACGATTTTGTAGTAGATGACTGGAAAAAGTTTATTGTTGAACATAAACTTAATGGCTGGTATCATGCGTACGAAACCAAAGAAAAGAAAACAGAAATAGAAGCCAGCAAGCAAGCTGACTACAGGCAACTGTATGATATTTCGCAAACACCAACTTATTTTTTATTAGATGAGAATAAAAGAATAATTGCCAAAGGTCTTAGTCTCGATCAATACGATGAGCTTATAGACGCAAAATTAAAAACAACATCTGCATCTCAATAACTGCATGTATGAAAACTAAATTTTCGCTTTGCTTTGCTTTGCTTTTAATATTACATTCAGCAAAGTCGCAAACACTTTTTACTTATGGAACAAATCCTGTTTCAAAACAAGAATTTCTTGAAGCATACAATAAAAATCCTGATACAACTGGAAACAAGCAGCAGAAGCTTAAGGATTATCTTGACTTATATATAAATTTTCGTTTAAAACTCCAGGCTGCATACGATGAGAAAGTAAACAACAATGCAGATTTAAAAAGTGAAGCAGATAATTTTAAAACAGAGCTTACAGATAATTTTATTAATCAGCAGGCTGATATAAGTCAGCTTATACGTGAAGCGTTTTTACGCAGCCAGAAAGATATTTTAGTTGAGCAGGTTTTTGTACAATCTTCAGCCGGTACTGATACTACAAATGCTTATGCACAAATACTAAAAGCATATAACGAATTAAGCGCAGGTAAAAATTTTGAAGATGTAAGCGTGCAATATTCCAGCGATTCAGCTACAAAAAAAACCAAAGGGAATATTGGATACGTAACTGTATTTACTTTGCCATATTCAATAGAAAATATTATTTATAATCTTAAGCCGGGAAGTTTTTCAACCATTTATAAAAGTAATCTTGGCTATCATATTTTTAAGAATGTAAGTGAAAGGCCTGCGCTTGGCAGAAGAAAGATTGAGCAATTATTATTTCCTACTCCTTCGTTTTATTCAGGCGAGCAAATAAATGCTGCCGCACATCTTGCAGATTCAATTTATAATCTTTTACAGAATGGCGCTTCATTTGCGTCTATGCTTCCTTTGTATGGCCATAATTATTACGATTATCAAAGCGCAAATGTTTTAGAAGTTAAAGTAGGCGATTATAGTAATGATTTTGAAAATGAAATTTTTAGTTTGGATAAAGCAGGTGATATTTCAAAGCCTTTTAAAACAGAATATGGTTTTAATATTATAAAGCTTGATGAAAAATTGCCTGTTGCGCCAGATGAAAATGATGTTTCATTTGCAGCTTGGCTTCAAACGCAAATACAAAATGATGGCAGGCTTGATGCAGCAAAAAATAATCTTATTGAAAAATGGTTGGGCGTAACTGGTTTTAAAAAATCAAACTATAATAATGCTGATTTATGGGTTTATACAGACAGCGCTCTAAACAATAAAAAAGATTTGCCCGGTTTATATAAGGGTTTAAAACCTGAAACAGTTTTATTCCAATTCACAAAAAAGAAAATTACAGTTAAAGATTGGATTAATTATTTGAACACAGCGGGAATTGCATCAATAAGCGGCGCAGAAAACGGTTATGAAAAACAAATGAATAATTATATTCATTCTGCATGTGAAGCTTATTATAAAGAATATATCGAGGATTTTGATACCGCTGCAACCGAACAATTAAAAGAATTTAATGAGGCAAACATGTTATTTTATGAAATGGATAAACATGTATGGAGCAAAGCATCTGAAGATACTACTGGCTTAAGAAAATATTATGAAGTACACAAAAACGCATACATGTGGAAGGAAAGTGCAACAGCTTTGGTAATCTCTGCGCCTGAAAAAACAACAGCAGATTCTTTGGCTTTTAAGATAAAAAACAATCCAGGTAACTGGCGAAACATTGTTGCGGTTTATAATAATAGTGTTTATGTAGATAGCAGTCGTTTTGAGGCTGATCAATTACCAATAAAACAAAAAGTAACTTTTCAAGAAGATTTTCAAACACAACCTGAAGCAAATGATGCAGGCGATTTATATACTTTTATTCATTTGTTAAAAATATATAACCAGCCACAACAAAAAAGCTTTGAAGAAGCAAAGGGACTTGCTATAAATGATTATCAACAAAAGCTGGAGCAGGGTTGGTTAAATGCCTTAAAAACAACGTATCCTGTCAAAATGAATAATTCTGTTTACAGATCATTAGATCAATAATTTATATTTAACAAAGACTTATATATTAAGAAATGGCTAAATTTTTGCTTTAATTGATAAAAAAGTTTAAAAATTTTTAAGGTTTGATTTTACATTTGCCGAGGTTTTGATAACCCAAGCCTAAAAAGAGCCTTCATGATACAAGTAGCCGCCGGAATAATAATCGCATATTTAATTACCTTTTTTCTGCTGCCTTTAATAATTAGAATTGCTGATGATAACCAGTTATACGACCTTCCTGATGAGCGTAAATTACACAAACATGAGGTTTCATCTCTTGGTGGTATCGCAATTTTTACAGGCTTAATATTAAGCGTTTTACTTGTTTCTGATTTCAACAATTTCAATGCTGAATTTCAATATTTTATAGCTGCATTTTTCATTATTTTTATTTTAGGATTAATAGATGATATCTTTTTCCTGAAAGCATGGAAAAAAGTTCTTGGCCAGTTGTTGGTTACAGCGATGCTCACATTTAAAGGAGGTTTATTAATTACAAACCTCCATGGGTTTGCGGGCATACATGATCTTACTTATGCTGAAAGCATTTATGTAAGTTTTTTTACAATTATCCTTTTAATTAATTCTTTTAATCTTATTGACGGCGTTGACGGCCTTGCTGGTTCTATTGGATTTATTTCCTGCCTGTTGTTTGGTACTTTTTTCTTCATGAGTAATGTGCTTACTTATGCTGTTCTTGCTTTTGCGGTTTGCGGTGCTTTACTAGCATTTTTAATGTATAATTTTCCTCCGGCAAAAATTTTTATGGGCGATTCCGGATCTACATTAATTGGCTTAACATGCGCAATATTGGCCATAAAATTTATTGAGAATCCAGCAATACAAACAAACTTTTTTAACGAAACTACACCTGCCATTGCATTTGGATTTTTGCTGGTACCATTGTTAGATGTATTAAGAGTGTTTGCTCTGCGTATTTATAAAAAGCAATCGCCTTTAGCGCCTGATAGAAACCATTTGCATCATCTTTTGCAGAACAAAGGTTTGTCACACATCGAAGTAACTGTTACATTACTTATAGCACAATTTATGTTTGCGGGTTTAACATTATTGGTTCGTAATCTTGATTTACATCTGATACTTGCCATACAGTTTACCGTTTACTTTAGTTTGGTTTATATTTTAAAAGAACTTATCCCGGTACGCAAGAAACTCCATATTGTACGTGAAGAAGTGGCAGAATCTGCAATACCTGAGTTAAAAGTTTACCCAATTTTTCGTGCAAAAGAAAAAGCCTCTGTAAGAGAAGATTCTTAAAGATATTTTTAATCTTTTTTGAATACGTAGTTTTGCATTCAAATTTATTTTCATGGAATCAGAAGAACTGGAATTAGTTATTGAAGATGTTGAATCTTCAATGAAAAAAGCTATTAGCCATCTTGAAACAGAGCTAACTAAAATTCGTGCGGGAAAAGCAAATCCTACAATGGTTGATGGAATATTTGTAGAATATTACGGAAATCCTACGCCTATTAGCCAGCTTTCCAACATTACTATTTTGGATGCCCGTACTATTGCGATTCAACCATGGGAAAAAAATATGCTGCAAGGGATTGAAAGAGCCATATTGCAGGCAAATATTGGCATTACTCCACAAAACGATGGCAACCAAATCCGTTTATTCCTACCACCATTAACTGAAGAAAGGCGCAAAGAATTATTTAAAAGAGCAAGTGCAGAAGGCGAACAATCAAAAGTTGCAATTAGAAATATCCGTCGCGATGCGATTGAAGAAATTAAAAAACTTCAAAAAGACGGCTTAAGTAAAGATGTTGCAGGCGATGCCGAAGAAACAGTACAGCAAACCACTAACAGGTATATTGTTTTAGTTGATAAACACCTTGCAGCAAAGGAAAAAGAAATGATGGCAGTTTAACTTCTTCTGCAGGAAAGACTTTTCATTTTTCCTTCCAATGTCCCATGCGTCCAAATTTTTCAATGCGCATTTGCACGCGTTTTTCAGGATTAATATCTTTTAATTCGTTTATTGCTTTAATTATAGAAAACTTCAATATTTCGGAAGCTTTATCATAATTCCAATGTGCACCACCATCAGGCTCCGGCACAATTTCATCAACCAGCCCAAAACCTTTCATATCGATAGCTGTTAGTTTTAATTGCTCAGCGGCAACCTCTTTTTTCTCCCAGCTTCGCCACAAAATCGTACTGCAGTTTTCTGGAGAAATAACAGTGTACCACGAGTTTTCCATCATCAATATCTTATCACCAACACCAATGCCCAAAGCCCCGCCACTTGCACCTTCACCAATAATGCAGCAAATAACCGGTACACGCAACCTCATCATTTCATAAATATTTCTTGCAATAGCTTCGCCTTGTCCGCGCTCTTCAGCTTCCATGCCTGGGTAAGCACCAGGTGTATCAATTAATGTAACAACCGGTTTATTAAATTTTTCAGCAATTTTCATCAACCGCAAAGCTTTACGGTAACCTTCAGGGTTTGCCATTCCGAAATTTCTTTGCTGACGCATCTTGGTATTAATACCTTTTTGCTGACCAATAATCATCACTGTTTCATCACCTATTTCACCCAATCCCCCAACCATTGCCTTATCATCCTTTACATTGCGGTCGCCATGTATCTCAATAAAATTAGTAATCATTTTATCAATATACTTAAACGTGTAAGGGCGATCCGGATGACGGCTTAACTGAACGCGTTGCCACGGTGTAAGATGTTCTGTTATATTTTTCCTTTTTTCAATAACAGATTCTTCTAACTGTTGAATAGTTTGGGAGTAATCTATTTTGGAATTTTTTTCTGCCAGTTTTTTTGTTTGATCAATTTGCTCATAGAGTTCTTTTATCGGCTGTTCAAAATCAAGGAATTGCCTATTGGGATACTTTGGCATACTAAAAAATTAGTGGGCGTAAAAGTAAGAGAGATTTTTTAAATCGCCGCATAACAAAATATCATGCAAGCACTTTCAAAACAAAAGCTAAATTCAAACTTATGTCAATCAAAATAATTTCATAAAAGATTAAGCTGAAGAAAAAATAATATCATTTTAATGAAGAAGTTTTTTTTAAAGATTTGTTGAAAAGACGAATGCACCTATATTTGCATCCCGCGTTTTTTGGATCGGTAGTTCAGTTGGTTAGAATGCCGCCCTGTCACGGCGGAGGTC
>JBDUBY010000035.1:0-26601 GCA_040003735.1 Parafilimonas sp. | reverse complement strand
CTATTGAGCCTGTTATAAAACCTTTAGGTTATGATTGGAAAATTGGTATTGCATTGATTACATCGTTTGCAGCAAGAGAAGTTTTTGTGGGCACGATGGCAACGTTATATAGTGTTGAAGATAAAGACAACAGTACGCTGCAACAGAAAATGCAAAGCGCCGTGCATGAAGATGGAACAAAGGTTTACACGTTGCCGGCGGCTTTATCACTAATGGTATTTTATGTTTTTGCTATGCAATGCATGAGCACACTTGCAGTTGTAAAAAGAGAAACAAAAACCTGGAAATGGCCGATTGTACAGTTTATTTATATGACGGGTTTGGCATACGTTATGAGTCTTTTAGTATATCACATTTTTAGCTGATTAATTGCGGAACAACACAAGTATCAGCACGTCTATTATTGCGATAGAAATAATAAAAATGGTAAGTTTATTTTGCAATAGTTTCGATTTCCTGCTTTTATCATTTCTCGAATTATACAATGTATAACTGCTGAAGAAAAACCAGTTCCCAAGAGTTCTGTGTTTGGTGCTTGAAAAAAACAAATATGTTTTTAAGATAATTGCGATCAGCAGTGTTGCTGTAATAGCATATTTAATATAGCCTGAAGTCATATCCACTGAAATTTAAGTTTTCAATGGCAGGAAAAATTTGTGCCTGTAATATACAAAAAATAAATGCGAAGAGCTTTTCAATTGATAGTCATCGATTTTAATACAATGACAAGCAAACTAACCTTTACATCTTGGTTATTATTCGATACAAATTTTGTAAATTCGTAGTGTATGAGCGAGCAGGTAATTGAGCAACAGGTTATATTACCAAAATATAATCTTACACAGGAGCAGGAAAAGAAATTAATACTTAGGCAGTATCGTGCTTTATTAAAAATATTACGTCCAAAATTTAAAAAAGGCGATGAAGAATTAGTGCGCCGCGCATTTGAAATTGCGGCTGATGCACACAAAACCATGCGCCGTAAAAGTGGTGAGCCATACATTCTTCATCCTATTGCGGTTGCTATAATTTGTGTTGAAGAAATAGGTTTAGGTGTAAGATCAACTATTTGTTCTTTGCTTCATGATACAGTTGAAGACACGGATGTAACAATTGAAGATGTTGAGCGTGAATTTGGTTCTGAAATAGCACGCATAGTTGATGGGCTTACAAAAATTTCAAACGTAATTGATACGAATACAAGCCAGCAAGCAGAAAATTTCAAAAAAATATTACTAACACTTACGGATGATCCGCGTGTAATTCTTATAAAGCTTGCAGACCGTTTGCACAATATGCGCACGCTTGATTATATGAAGCGCGAAAAACAATTGAAAATTTCCAGCGAAACAATTTGGGTATATGCACCACTTGCACATCGCATGGGTTTATATAATATTAAAACAGAACTGGAAGATCTTTCAATGAAATATTTGGAGCCTGAGGGTTATAAAGAAATCGCTCAAAAACTTTCTGAAACAAAAAGAGAACGCAGCCGTTACATAAACGAATTCATTAAACCATTAAAAGAAAAATTAAATAAAGCAGGTTTTGATTTTGATATTTATGGCAGGCCAAAAAGCATTCATTCCATCTGGAATAAAATGAAAAAGAAAGGCGTTGATTTTGATGAAGTATATGATCTGTTTGCCATTCGTATTATTGTGTTTTCTCCACCTGAAAAAGAAAAAGAAGAATGCTGGAAAGTGTACTCACTTATCACCGATGAATATCTTCCTTCGCCCGAACGTTTACGCGATTGGATAAGTAATCCCAAGAGCAACGGTTATGAAGCCTTACACACAACGGTTATGGGTCCTCAGGGAAAATGGGTTGAAGTGCAGATACGCACCAACCGCATGAATGAAATTGCAGAAAAAGGTTTGGCAGCACATTATAAATATAAAGAAGGAAGTGCTGATGAAGACCGTTTTGATAAATGGTTTGCACAAATACGCGAAGTAATCAGTAGCCAGGATACAGACAGCGTAGATTTTTTGCAGGATTTTAAAACAAGTTTTCTTGCTGAAGAAATTTATGTGTTTACGCCAAAAGGCGATGTAAAAATGTTGCCCGTAAACAGTACTGCTCTTGATTTTGCTTTTGCCATTCACTCAGCAGTTGGCAGCCGTTGTATTGGCGCAAAAGTGAATCATAAATTAGTGCCGATAAGTTATAAACTGCGCAGCGGCGACCAGATTGAAATTATCACCAGCAATAAACAAAAGCCATCTGAAGACTGGTTGAAATTTATTGTAACCGCAAAAGCAAGAACTAAAATAAAAGATTCTCTTAAAGAAGAAAAAAGAACAATTGCGGAGGATGGAAAAGAAATTCTGAAACGTAAACTTGAAGGGAAAGACGCTGCTTTAAATCAACATAATATTGATGAGCTTGTAAGTTTTTATAAAGTTCCTTCCCAGCTTGATTTATTTTATAACATTGCTATAAAACAAATAGATCTTAAAGAGCTAAAAGAATTCCAGGTTACCGGCGACAAATTAATACCCGTTAAACCTGTAAAAATTATTACAGATGTAAAACCTGAAACAGAATACAAGCATACTTCAAAAAAAGATTCAGAACTTATTATTTTTGGAGAAAGCAGTGATAAGATAAAATATTCACTTGCCAAATGTTGCACACCAATTCCCGGTGATGATGTATTTGGATTTGTAAGTACAGGCAAAGGCTTAATTATTCACAGAAACAATTGCCCCAATGCTGCACAGTTAATGGCTAATTATGCGCCACGTATTGTAAAAACAAAATGGGCAAAAAATAAAGAGATATCTTTCTTAACAGGTGTAAAAATTATTGGTATTGATGATGTTGGTGTAATAAATAAAATTACTAATATTATTAGCGGAGAATTGCGCATCAATATTTCAGCACTCACTATTGAATCCGGTGATGGAAGGTTTGAAGGAATGATAAAAGTTTTCGTTCACGATAAAGAAGAACTTGATCAGCTTGTTGCAAGATTAAAACAATTAAACGGCATTCACGAAGTACAAAGGTTAGATACTGAAGAGGCTAACTTTTCTTAAAATTTTTTGTTTTAAGCGAAGTAATAAGTGTCGGCTTACTTATTTGTGCAACAGGTTTATGTTTTGCAATACGTTTACTGCTCCATAAACTAAAGGCACTTTTTACCAAAGTTATTAATCCAAGTTTTTTTGCAGAACCTACAATGTTCTTTTTAAAACTAAACTTACCGGAAAACGGATTTGCAAACATAGCAGCGCTGCTTAGCAACAATTTCCATGTACCATTTGCAATAAGTTTATTTAAAAATGAAGGAAGCAAACTTTCTGCTGTTGACTTTACAAAATGCTGAGGTAATTTGCGAATATGCGTTTCAAGTTCTGTTGCTTCCTTTTTCAAAGAAACTTTTAGAAATTCAATTTCTTCTGCAAGATCCTTTGCATTTGTGACGTTTGAAAGATCATACACGCCATTTGCTGAAATAATCCTGGTAGCCATGCTAATTTTTTTTATGAAACAGTTGAATTAACTTATTAATAAAAGTATTCTGAAGCATCTTCTTTAATACAAACATTACAAACAAAAACACCAACAGGTAAAAGAGTGTAACAATGCCGAAACCCGCTGCGTTGCTGTTTAAAATTTCGCCCAACCAGAGTGCAGCCGTAACACTTAAAAAGGTTAAAAGAAATATGCCAATAACAGATAGCAATACAGTTGTAATAATGGTAGCGGCAATACGCGAAATTTTTTCAGTTGCCTGCAAACGCAATAAAAGTATGCGTTGCTCTACATATTGCTTTAATCTTTTTTTTGTATCATGAAAATAATTTGCTTCTTCGTTCATCGTGCTTTTTTTAAACTTGCAAGTCTATTTACAATTTGTATGTATAACTGTACTAACCTGTAAAATCTTTTACCCTGCCTTCAATATCGTCAAGAAAAGTTTTTCCCTTTTTAAGCAAATCTTTAGCCTGCTTTTCAAAATCAGAAAATTTAGTTTTTAAATTATCTGTAGCATCGCCGGCTGCATCACTTACATCTGAAATCAATTCTTTACCTTTATCACTATTGATAAATATTGCTATTGCTACGCCTGCTGCTACGCCAAGCATAATACCACCTAAAAATTTTTGTGCTGTATTCATAATTGTAGATTTAAAAATTGTAGATTTAATTGGATGAATATTTGATTGTTAGTGTATTCATAGTTTAAATTCGTTTATGCAAAATCCTTTAAGCAAACAAATAAACCGGTATATATTCCTTGGAATAATTTTATGTTTTGCATTTTTTCTTTTTGCAAGTTTATGGCAATTTTTTCCCGCATTTCTTGGTGCACTTATGTTTTATATTTTAAGTAAATCATTTGCGTGCTGGCTAATAAAAAAGAAAGGCTGGAGTAAAAGCATGACAGCTATTCTTGTCATAATCATTTCCTTCTTTCTTATTCTTTTGCCAGTGGCCGCACTTGTCAGTTTGCTTTATAACAAGATTAGTGCCGTGTTATTAAACCCTGATTTAATTACAAGTTCAATAAAACAAGTTGATACTATTTTTCAGCAAAAATTCCATTTTAGTATTATTTCAAATGATACGCTTAATTCAATTAAATCTTCCGCATCAACCCTGCTTACGCTGTTATTGAATAAAAGCCTGGGCTTTGTTTCCACAATAATAATGATGTATTTCTTTTTATACTTTATGATGATTAATACAAACCGTATGGAAGCCGCAGTAGTACTATATCTTCCTTTTAAAAAAGATAAAATTAAATTATTTGGAGATGAACTGGTACGTCAAACTTTCAGCAATTCAGTTGGTATACCTTCAATAGCAGTTGTTCAGGGACTTGCAGGGTTCTTAGCTTATTGGATAGTTAGTATGAGTGAACCAGGTTTCTGGGGAGTGATAACGGGTTTTACCTCGTTTATACCAGTTATAGGAACTGGTCTTGTTTGGGCACCTGTAGCTGTTTACATGTTTGTAACTGGCCATACCTGGCAAGGCGTTTTTATGATCGTGTATGGAGCTTTAATTATGGGAACACTGGATAATGTAGTACGCTTTGTATTGGCAAAAAAAATGGCAGATGTTCATCCAATTGTAACGGTACTTGGAGTAATATTAGGTTTACAATATTTTGGGTTTTTAGGTTTGATTTTCGGACCTTTGCTTATCTCCTATTTTTTTATATTATTGAAGATATATTATGTAGAATTTCAGCGGCCAATATTTGCAAGGCAAGCAAAGAAACGGCAAATAATTCCTGTATATATGCAACCGTTTCTCGGAATTAAAAGAACTAAAAAGAAACCATCATCAACTACGGCTGCAACAAAATCTTAAGGTTCTATATTAATTGAAAACACAATCATTCGTGAATTAAGATTGGCTAAAACATTAGAATATTTAAGGGTTCTGTCTCTGTCATGAATATTAGATAACCCATTGTGAAATTTTATTTCAGGTGTAAACGTCACAAACTTTAAAAAGAAACTAAAACCAACGCCACCTTCAATTGCATAATCATTTTTATTCAATTTAATAAGATCTTCTGCGTTACGTTGATTAGAGTTGCTTGCTAAATCCGCATCATATGTTATGCCTCCTAACATATAAATCCGAAAGTTGTTAATTCTGTCTGAATTAAATTTTATCTGCAACGGCAAAGAAACTATTGTGGATGTAAGTGTTTTCTTTTCAATAGGTGTTTCTAAGGAGTTGGGATATTTAACGGAATATGTAAATGATTTTGCACCGCCAATAATTAATTGAGGAGCCAATCTTACTTCAAAACGATTCGTCAATTTTACAGTAGCTAATAAGCCTGCCGAAAAGCCGCCGCTTGAACCTGGCTCAACAGAAAGGATGCTGTCATACTCAAGAAAGCGCGGATTTTTTTCAGTATGTAAATTCATATTGGCATATCCGAAAGTAAGCCCGAAATAATAAGGCAAATTATCATGATCAGGCCGGTTAAAATCTTTCTGCGCCTGTAATGACGATGTTGTAAATAAGAAACTTAAAAAAATTATTTGCTTCCGCAATAGATACAGCATATTCCCAAGCTAAGCGATTTATAATACGTTTGTGTAAATCCGGCTCTCTTCATAATCTCTAAAAAAAAATCCCTGTCGGGAAAAGCCTGTACGGAATTATTGAGGTACATATAAGCTTTTTTATTTCGTGCAAACATTTTTCCAAAAGCCGGCACCATGCTAAACATATAAAAGTTATAAAAGCCTTTTATTAAAATATTTTTTGGCGTTGTGCATTCAAGTATCGAAATTTTCCCGCCTGGTTTAAGTACCCTTTGCATTTCCTTTAATCCTTTTTCAAGGTCTTCAAAATTTCTTACACCAAATGCAACCGTTATGGCATCAAACGTCGAGTTGCCAAAGTTTATTGTTTCACTGTCGCCAGCGAATAATTCAATTTTTTTATCAAGATTTAATTTTTTAATTTTTTTTCTCCCGATGTCAAGCATTCCTTCAGAAATATCGATGCCTATTATTTTATCAGGATGCAAAATTTCATTTGCTGCAACAGCAAAATCACCAGTTCCTGTTGCAACATCCAACATTATTTTTGGGTGAATTGCCTGTAGTTCTTTGATTGCTTTCTTACGCCATGTTTTATCAATTCCGGCACTTAAAAAACGATTCAAAAAATCGTAACGTCCCGCAATGGAATTAAACATTTCAGCAACCTGTGTTTTCTTAGCAACATCACTTTGTTTATCAGGCACTATCTTATCATGCGCATATACAGCCATACCGCGAAGATAATTGCAGAAATCGCAGTGGTTATTAATAAGTTTTATTAACAGCAAATTTAGTTTTCGTAGTAGTAACGGAAGTAAGTTATATTTCCGTCTGTTAGCTCTAACTTTTCAAAAGTCATTAGCGAATTCAAGTACTCAAAATCTTTAGTAGAATGATCGCTGTGAATAGCATTTCTAACAAAACCATAGATATAACCAGATAAATAGGAATTAAAGGCAAGCAATTTAATTAGGCTATTTTGTTCGTTATAGAAAGATTTCTTTTCTAAAGTTTCAGCTGCGTTTTTAAGATAAATTGATTCGGAATGATCTGATTTATTATACTGATATAAATAAGAATATATCCATTCCCCTTTTTTATCTAAAGCTTCAATCCTGTTTAACTTATTGCCATCATAGTAATAAATAAAATGCAGATAAATACTATCTATAGGTCCATCAAAAATTTTTGTAATTTCCCGGTCGCTATTATATTCCCATTTAGTCTCACCAGAAAACTTTAAAATAGAATCAGTAGTATATTTTGTATAAATTTTTTCAGCTTCTTTATTTCCTAAACTATCATAGTCATAAGTAACTATTTGCCTTGTTGCAGATCTATTGTTGATAAGGATAACATTGTAATACAACGCTTCAACTTTTACTAATTTACCATCTATATAGTCATAGTTTCTTACCGAAACAGGATTTTCTTCATTGGAAAATTCGTCCATTTCAACACATTGCCCTTCCTCATTAAAATATTTTGTAACAAGCAAACTGCTATCCCTGTTTTTGCTTTTATGATTATATTGAAACACATTTTCTTTCTTAATATGATTTTGCTTAATTGTAGAATCCGTGTCTAAATCTTCTGGTCTTGCGCTTGTATATACAACTTGCGAATAACAGTGGTTGAAAAAAAATAAGCTAAATAAAATAATTAAGTATCTCATAATGCGTTTGGGTTGCGAAAAAAATTTTCAATTACTGACTTTACTTGATATACAAATATCAAATAATCGGGTTTACATAACCAATAATTAGTGAATAAATCATAACCACATGCGGCATAATTGTTGGTTAATGTTTTCGCAAATCTTAGACAGGAATTTTTGTAATGCTCGTCGCCATTTTACTTTGTACTTTCAGCACAGATTATTCAATTGTAAAAACAATTCATGCAAACAGGAGAAGACATTAGAATATTGAATGAAAAAATTCAACAAGCATCTGCATTTATAGAAAAGTTACGTTCTGCTTTAGGTAATGTTATTGTAGGCCAGCATGAAATGATAGATCGCCTTATAATTGCTTTGTTAAGCAATGGGCATATTTTGCTTGAAGGTGTTCCCGGCCTTGCAAAAACATTAACTATAAAATCTTTAGCACAAGCCGTTCATGCAAAATTTAGCAGAATACAATTTACGCCTGATCTGTTACCGGCAGATGTTACCGGCACAATGATATATAACCAGCAACGCAATGAATTTACAGTACGCAAGGGACCCATTTTTGCCAACTTTATTTTAGCTGATGAAATAAACCGTGCACCCGCAAAAGTGCAAAGTGCATTACTTGAAGCAATGCAGGAAAAGCAGGTTACAATTGGTGATCAAACCTATTTTTTAGAAGAGCCTTTTCTTGTACTTGCCACACAAAACCCTTTGGAACAAGAAGGCACTTATCCATTGCCGGAAGCACAGGTTGATAGGTTTATGATGAAAGTAATTGTACATTATCCTGATAAAAATGAAGAGCAATTAATTATCCGCAACCAGGTACAAGGTGTACAGCTTCCGCCGGTTGAACCTGTTGTGCATTTGCATGAAGTAAACGAAGGAAAAATGCTGACGAGGCAGGTTTATCTCGATGAAAAAATAGAAAAATATATTGTCGATATTGTATTTGCAACAAGATTTCCTGATCAATATAGTTTAGCTAAGTTTAAAAATATGATCAGTTACGGCGCTTCGCCAAGAGCTAGTATCAATTTAGCGTTAGCAGCAAAGGCGCATGCATTTATGCACAAACGAGGCTTCGTAATTCCCGATGATATAAAAACAATTTGTAAAGATGTATTGCGCCATCGTATTGGTTTAACGTACGAAGCTGAAGCTGAAAATATAAATGCAGAAACAATTATATCAGAAATTTTAAGAACCGTTAATGTGCCTTAATAATGTACAATTAAAAATGGACAATTGACAATTTAAAGCGGCATGATTGCATAACAAATTAAAATGTAATTTCTGATTAACATGAATTATAAATTGTCAACTGTCAACTGTCAATTAAACAAATGGAAGTAAGCGAGTTATTAAAAAAAGTAAGAACGCTTGAAATAAAAAGTAAGCGCTTAACCAATCATCTTTTTACAGGTGAATATCATACTGCTTTTCGCGGACAGGGAATGGCATTTAAAGAAGTGAGAGAATACCAGCAGGGCGATGATGTGCGCTTTATTGACTGGAATGTTTCGGCACGAATGGATCATACTTATAGCAAAGTGTTTGAAGAAGAAAGAGAATTAGGTGTTTATTTATTGATTGATGTAAGCGCCAGCAGTTTGTTTGGAACCTTTAAACAAAACAAGCAGGAATTAATTACAGAAATGGCGGCTGTAATTTCTTTTTCAGCCATCACCAATAATGATAAAGCAGGTTTAATTTTCTTTAGTGATAAAGTAGAAAAATACATTCCGGCAAAAAAAGGTAAAGATCATGTGTTGTATATGTTACGCGAAATGATAACGCACAAAGCGCATTCATCACACACAGATATTACAAAAGCAATTGGTTATTTAAACAGCGTTACAAAACACAAAAGCATCATTTTTATTTTAAGCGATTTTGCTGATGCAGGCTATGAACGTGCTTTAAAAGCTGCAGCTAAAAAACATGATATTATCGGGATACAGGTGCATGATAAACGCGATGCGGAACTTCCGAAAGTTGGTTTGCTTAAATTACAGGATGCAGAAACAGGTGAAACTATTTTATTAAATACAAGAAATGCTTCAACGCAGTATGAATACAACCGGCAGTATAAAAAAATACAGGAAGATGCAAAACAAAATTTCCGCCTAGCAGGTGCTGATCTTATTCAGATTGCAACTGGTGATGATTATGTAAAAGCGTTACAGGAATTTTTTGTTAAGAGAGCATGATAAAACAGTCAACAGCCAACAGTCAATGGTCAACGGTTAGCGTTGTATATTCTGCCATAAAATTATTGAAGCAAACTTTTTTACTTTTTACTTTTTACTTTTCAGTTAATGCACTTTCGGCTCAATCAGTATCAGCTTCTTTAGATCGCGATAAAATTTTATTAGGGGAACAGGTTACATTACAATTCAATGTTGGAAACGTAAGCAACTTAACATCTTTTGTTGCAGGCTGGCCACAACTTCATGATACACTTAGCCACACGGAAATTTTAAAACATACAGCAATTGATACAATAACTGTAAATGATGTTAATGCATATCAACAAAGCTTTACACTTACGTCTTTTGATTCAGGCAAATGGCAGCTTGGCCCATTTTTATTTGTAATACAGGATAAGGTTTCAGGCAAGCAAATACAACTTGCAACACAACCTGTTTTCCTTACTGTTTTACCGGTTGATGTGACATCTTTAAAAGATTATCATCCTATAAAAGATATTATAGAAGTTGAAACATCATTCAACTGGTTGCCCGTAATTATTGCAGTAGTAATTATTTTAATTGCGGTCATTGTTTTCATGATCATTAAAAAAAGAAAAAAGAAAATTGCCGAGAAACCAAAGATTATTTTAAAAGGAACTGCGTTGGAACGGGCGCTGGAAAAATTATACGCTTTAGAAAAACAACCGTTATCATCTAATATAGAAATTAAAAAATTTCATTCAGAAACTGATATTATTATAAGAGAGTATTTTGAGGAAATGATGCATATAAATGCGCTGCAGCTTACAAGCACTGAATTGGTTGCAAGGTTAAGTGTATACATGCAGAACAAACAATTACGCTCGGCCTTTCAGCAATTATTCGAGTTAAATGCATCAGTAAAATTTGCAAAATATCTACCTGAAGCAACAGACAGCCGAAACACTTTAAAAGAAATTATAAACAGCCTTCAACAAATTGACGAATCAGTAAACCAAGCAAGAAATAATGCTAACAGAATGGTTTAAAAATATTGAATTTGCGTATTCATGGATATTGGGCGCTTTATTATTAATGCCTGTATTAATCTATGAATATATAAAGCGCAATAAAAAGCAGCAAGCTTCAATGCTGGTAACTACAACGCATTTTGTAAAAACTACTTCAGATTTTAGAACATCATTAAAACATCTTCCATTTATTCTTAGATGTTTGGCAATTATTTGTTTGATACTTGCATTGGCAAGGCCGCAACAAAAATTTACAGAAACGCGCAATGGAGGCGAAGGCATTGACATAATGCTTTGCTTTGATATAAGCGGCAGCATGACAGAAAAAGATTTTAATCCAAACAGGCTTGAAGCGTCAAAACAAGTGGCGGCAAGTTTTGTCCAAAACCGGCCCGGTGATGAAATTGGTATTGTAATATTCAGCAATTTAAGTTTCACACTTTGCCCGCTTACCACAGATCATAATGCAGTTATAAACCAGATACAAACTATTGAAAGTGGTTATTTGCAGGATGAAGGAACTGCAATTGGCAGCGGGCTTGCCACAAGTGTTGACAGGTTGCGCAACAGCAAAGCCAAAAACAAAATAATAATATTACTTACTGATGGTGTTGATTTTGGTGGAACAATACCTCCGGATATGGCTTTGCAAATGGCAAAATATTATGGCATTAAAGTGTATACGATTGGTGTGGGTTCAGAAAAAGAAGTTGATCAGGTGGTTGATTCACCATTGGGGCCGGTTGTTCAGCATAAAACTTTAGAGTTTAATGAACCACTATTAAAAAGGCTTGCGGATCAAACAGGCGGCCAGTATTTTCATGCAACAGATAATAATGCCTTACAAAAAATTTACACCAGCATAAACCAATTAGAAAAATCAAAAATAGAAGTTACAAGTTATAATAGGTACACTGATAAATTTTTACCTTTAGTGTTAGCTGCGCTTTGTTATTTGTTGCTTGAAGTTTTACTTAGATATACTTTATTCAGAACATTTCCTTAGTTAAATGCGATTAAAGAAATTCCATGTAAGCTTAATCATTATCGTGGCTAAATTCAATTGCTTTTGCTTCAATGTATCTTTTAAAATTTGCTAAATCCTGTTCAATCATTATTTTTAAAGAAGGGTTTACAAAGCTTGCAACAGCGGCGCCAATATAACCTGCAGGCGGCCGGTAAGTAATAAGCACTGTAACTTCTGTGCCGCCGGTTGTATCCGCGAAATTTATTTTTCCGGCAGTTTCAATTTTAGAGCCTGGCAAAGAACGCCAGCTTAATTCACGTCCTTCTTCCTGGTCAATTATTTCTGCATTCCATTCAACAGAAGGCATCTTACCAGAAGTTTTAAGAATCCAGCTCGAATGCAGTTCGTCATGCACTCTTATCTTTTTTATATGCTTTAAAAAACGTGGCAGCCGTTCAAGTTTACGCCAGGAATCATAGGCCAATTTTCTGGGCGCTCTTACTATAAAACAGGTGCGGATATTTACTGCCGGCGAATGTATTTTATGCTCTTCATTTTGCACAAATGCCATAGCAGGGCAATTGCCTGAAACACCTCTGTACAAAAAATAAACAGCTCCATAACGCAATGCTTTCTTAATAATATTCTGCTTGCCTGATACTGACATAGAATATAAAAACGCACCTGCTGCCAAAGAAGCTATACGGCCGGTTTTACCTACATTAATTACATTGCTGCTTTCGTACAATTTTGTAGCACGTGGCTCAAAAGCGTTACCGCTCAATTTAAAATTATGCATATTTAAACTTGTATTTCCTATCCTGCAAAGCTCACGCCACTTCTTATTTTTTTTCAACACTTCGTATATCTTCGTTAAATGCTTGCACAAATTTATAAATCAACAGGCAGTTGGTATATAGCAAAAACAGAAAGCGGTGTTGTATATAATGCACGCATAAAAGGTATTTTTAAAATTGATGGCATCACATCTACAAACCCTGTTGCTGTTGGGGATATGGTTGATATTGAGCCGGAAGATGAATCAGGAAACAACGCAATCATCAACAATATAATTGATCGTAAAAATTATTTTGCACGAAGTTCTCCAAGGCATAAAATGCAGCATCACATAATAGCTTCAAATCTTGACCAGGTCCTAATAATGGCTACTTTAAAAGAACCAAAAACATCTCAGGGCTTTATTGACAGGTGTTTGGTTGCAGCTGAAGCTTATCACATTTCAGCAAAAATTGTTTTTAATAAAATTGATATTTATAAAAAGAAAGAATGGGAGGTTTTTGAAAAGCTGCAAAATATATATATGAACATTGGCTATTCCGTTCAGAAAATTAGCATGAAAACTTTTGAAGGGTTGGATGAGCTAAAGAACATTCTTAGAAATAATATTAGCCTGTTCATGGGCCACAGCGGAACCGGTAAATCAACCCTGATTAATTATTTGTTACCACAGTTGGATTTACGCACCAAAGAAGTAAGCAACTGGAGCGGAAAAGGAATGCATACCACAACTTTTGCCGAAATGTTCAACTTGCAGTTTGATGGAAAAATCATAGATACTCCAGGCATTCGGGAATTTGCAATAAATGATATGGATCGTGCTGAATTATCGCACTACTTCCCAGAAATGCGAATGATTTTGCAGGAATGTAAATTCAATAATTGTCTCCATATTGAAGAACCAGGTTGTGCAGTAAAAAATGCGGTGGAAGAAGGAAAAATCTTTATGGAACGTTATATCAGTTATTATAACATTCTGCAAACCATTTCTGAAAACGATTATTAAACTTCGCGCAAACGACCCGCAATTTTATCAGCGATTTTTTTATCCTTGCCGTTGTACAATAATGTTACACCATTGTAAACACTATATTGCAGCGAAAGTGAATCGCCACGGTATTTATAATGCCATTCAACAGTTATTGCATCATCTTCTTTTGAAAGTAAATGAACATGACGCGTTTTGCCTAACGCATTGGCAATACGATAAAATTCCTGCAGGTTTCCACTCTCGTTTATAACCATTTCAGTTTGGGTGGTATATTCAAACGGTTTCATTTTCTTTTGTTAGCATATTTTAGCAACATTCATTCCATATTATACGAAAAAAACTATTTAAAGTTTTCGTTATAATTACTTAATAATAATTTTATAAAAAAATAAAATTGGTGTTGTGCGAAGTGCTTTACTGCTTCAAAATCTCATAAGCAGTATATTCAGATTGCGGCCATATCAATCTTCACAATTTAGACAAACGATTTTTTTATTTCGCTGCATTAACTTCAGAAAACCAGGAAGCATATTTTATATAATTGTTTGCGATGCGCTCAATTTCGCTATGAAGATTATCTTTTGAAATATCCTTAACTTTTTTTGCCGGCACGCCTGCATAAATAGAACCCGATTCTACTACTGTTCCTTCCAGCACAACTGCACCAGCAGCGATAATGGAATTACTTTTTATCTCGCATTTATCCATAACAATTGCACCCATTCCTATCAGCACATGATCTCTCACAATACAGCCATGCACAATTGCATTGTGACCGATAGAAACATCGCTGCCAATTTCTGTTGCATTTTTTTGATATGTACAATGAATTATTGCTCCATCCTGTATATTAACTCGATCGCCAATATGGATATTATTTACATCGCCACGTATAACAGTATTAAACCAAACGCTGCAATCATCACCCATTATCACATCACCAATTACTGTTGCATTTGGAGCAATAAAACAATTTGATCCGAACTGTGGAGATTTATCTAAACAAGAAATAATAACAGCCATAATAACTAAGTTTGAATTTTTGAACGAAACGTATTGATAAAATTACGATATTAATGAGCGTTATTTCAAACCGCGAACTATTTTTTAAGCATGTTGCACAAACTTCAGGTGCGCCAATTGCGCTTGAAATTATAAAAGCTGATGGTATTTATCAGCATGATACAAATGGAAAAAAATATATAGACCTGATTTCAGGTTTCAATGTCGCCAACATCGGTCATTCAAATTCAAAAGTGATAAAGGCAGTTCAGCAACAGGTTTCAGATTATATGCACTTAATTGTTTATGGTGAATTTATAGAAGCACCACAAACCACTTATGCTAATCTCTTAACCCAACATCTTCCTTCTTCACTAAACTGTGTATATTTTACAAACAGCGGGGCAGAAGCCACAGAAGGCGCTTTGAAACTCGCAAAACGTGTTACCAACAGAACCAATATTATCGCCTTTAATAAAAGTTATCATGGCAGCACGCATGGCGCTTTAAGTATAATTGGCGATGAATATTATCGCAATGCATTCCGTCCTTTATTGCCTGGAATTTTTCATGTTGATTATAACAATGATGAAGTTTTTGAATTAATAAACGAGAACACTGCTTGCGTTATTCTTGAAACAATACAAGCCGAAAGTGGGATTACTGTTCCTTCAAAAAAATGGATGCAGCAATTGCGCAAAACATGCACACAGCAAGGCGCCTTATTAATTCTGGATGAAATACAGGCAGGTTTTGGAAGAACAGGAACTTTGTGGGCATTTGAGCAATTTGATATTTTACCGGATATTTTATTATTAGGAAAAGCATTAGGCGGCGGCATGCCTTTAGGTGCATTTATAGCAGATAAAAAACTGATGCAACAATTAAGTTTTAATCCTGTTCTGGGGAATATAACAACGTTTGGCGGCCACCCCGTAAGTTGTGCTGCAGGTAAAGCTGCTTTTGAAGTTTTATTAGAAAACGATCTTATTAATGAAGTAAAAAATAAAGAAGCTGTTCTGATTTCTTACCTGGATCATGCGTCAATAAAAAAAGTAAATCATTTTGGTTTGTGGGCTTCTTTGCAATTTGATTCTGCAGAAATTGCGCAAAACATTATTCATTATTGCATTAAAAAGGGTTGCATCACAGACTGGTTTTTATTTGCGCCGAATTGTTTACGCATCGCTCCTCCCCTAATTATAGAAGATCATGAAATTAAACAAGCCTGTGAAATAATTTTACAGGCAATAAATGAAGCAACCATCAATTCTTAATAAAAGAATTTTAATTTAATTGTAATCTGTTTTTAAGAATTCATCATTACAGGTAAACAAAAGCTTTTTCTGTTCGTTTATATTATTATCTGATTGTTAGCGTTTCCAAACCGTCTTGAATATCGAGACGGTTTTTTTATAATACTGATTCAATTTCAGGCATAATTAATTTACGTTTGCGCCTAAATTTAAAAAATGAGTTTAACTGTAGTAGGTTCTATGGCTTTTGATGCTATTGAAACGCCTTTCGATAAAACAGATAAAATTATTGGTGGTTCAGCAACATATGTGGCTTATGCAGCTTCTAATTTTGTACAGCCCATTCAGCAAATATCAATTGTAGGTTATGATTTTCCGAAGGAAGAACTCCAAAACCTTCAGCAAAGAGGTGTTTTAACTGATGGCGTGGTAATTGTTCCTGATAAAAAGTCTTTTTTCTGGAGCGGTCGTTACCATTTGGATATGAACAGTCGCGATACATTGGTTACAGATCTTAATGTGCTGGCTGATTTTGATCCAAAAGTTCCGGAAAATTTTCAGGGTTCAGAATTTTTAATGTTGGGAAATCTCGTGCCGGCAATTCAGCGCAGCGTAATAGAGCAATTTAAAATACGTCCAAAGCTGATTGTAATGGATACTATGAATTTCTGGATTGAAACTGCCTGGGAAGATTTAAAAGAAGTTTTTAAAATGGTTGATGTTTTAATGGTGAATGATAGTGAGGCAAGGCAAATAAGCGGCGAGTTTTCTTTGGTAAAAGCTGCAAAAAAAATTTTAACAATGGGTCCAAAATTCCTGATTGTAAAAAAGGGAGAACATGGCGCTTTATTATTTCATGGCAACAATGTATTTTTTGCACCGGCTTTGCCTTTAGAAGATGTATTTGATCCAACAGGTGCAGGCGATACTTTTGCAGGTGGTTTTATTGGCCATATTGCAAAAACAAAAGACACCTCTTTTGAGAACATGAAAACAGCAATAATTGTTGGTTCTGCTTTAGCAAGTTTTTGTGTTGAAAAATTTGGTACGCAGCGGTTAAAAGAAATTACTAAAAAAGATATTGATGCACGTCTGCAGGAATTTGTTCAACTTATAAATTTTGATATAGCATTGGTTTCATAACATTATTAAGCAAATAAAAAATTAGTTATAAAGTTTTATACATGAGAAAAATTCTTCTTTGCCTATTCAGCCTTTCACTCATTATTTATTCGTGTAAAAATCATAAAAACAACAAGGAAGAAATCCAGGTTGATGAAAGCATTAATAAAAAAACGTCTTATAATAATTTGTTTATTGATAGCAATGCCATTAACACCTTCATAAGCAAACATCCTGAATTTGAAAAATTCAGGCAGCAGTATAGTGATTTTTATAAGCTGCGTAATTATCAATGTGCCTGGTTTGATTCTACGGGAATGATTGAACAGGCATACAATTTTATGAACCTTGTTTCTAATGCAGTGAGTGTATATAATGACAGTTCTTTATACAATAAAAATCTTGCAACAGAAGTTGACGATTTTAAAACAGATACTTCTACCATTGCAATTAAAACAACACCAGATATAATAGAAACAGAACTAAAACTTACAGGACAGTTTTTTTTATATGCATCTAAAATTTATGGTGGCACAGATATAAACATCCAGGAACTTGGCTGGTTTATTCCACGCAAAAAACTTGATTTATCTGTTTTGCTTGATTCGCTTGTTGACAATAAATCACAGATTAAAAACACGGAAATACCCTTAAGCGACGCTTATAAAAAACTATTGGATTATCTTCCTGCTTATCGCAAAATTGATCAATCAACAACATGGGATTCGATAGCTTATCCCGCAAAAGCTTTACATGCACATAACACTTCTTCAATTATTCCAACTATAAAACAACGCCTGCTTGCTTTAGGTGATTTAACGGAAAATGATACAACAGATATTTTTGATTCTTCGCTTGTAACAGCAGCAAAAAATTTCCAGGCCCGCATGGGTTTAGCAACAGATGGAGTTATCGGCAAAACATTTATCAGGCAATTAAATGTTTCCCCTTCAAAAAGAATTGAACAAATATTGGTTAACCTTGAACGCCTTCGATGGATGCCCAAAATAAATGACAGCACATCAATTATTGTAAATATTCCTGCTTACAAAATGTATGTGTATGATGGCGGCAAACTTCAATTTGATATGAATGTTGTTGTTGGCGCGGCCGCAACAGGAACTGTAATTTTTACAGGCAATTTGAAATACATCGTATTTAGTCCGTATTGGAATATTCCGGTTAGCATTATTAAAAAAGAAATTCTTCCGGGCATTGCAAGAAATAAAAATTATCTCGCAGATCATCACATGGAAATTTATGGAAAGAACAGTGGTGGTTTACCAGCTGTTCGCCAATTGCCGGGAGATGATAATGCTTTAGGCCACGTGAAGTTTTTGTTTCCTAATAATTTTGATATTTATTTTCATGATACAAATGCCCGTGGTGCTTTTAATTCTTCCAGCCGCAGCCTTAGTCACGGCTGTATAAGGTTAAATCATCCAAAGGAACTTGCGATGTATTTGCTTCGTGATGATTCAACAAAATATAACAGCCAAACAGTTGACAGCTTAATGAATCTGAAAAAAGAAAAATGGGTTACTTTAAAGAAAACTGTTCCGGTTATGATTAGCTATTATACAGCTTTTGTTGATGCAAATGGCAAGCTTAATTTTCGCAATGATATTTATAAACATGATTCTGCAATGGCTGCAAAATTATTTACGCCAACTACGGACAAACCAGCAATATCAAAATAATTATTTTGATATTGCTGGTTTGTCGCTGTGCAACAAAGCAGTTTTTTCAAAAACGATATTTATAATAGCAGCCAGCGGAATAAATAAAAACATACCGGGAATTCCCCAGATTATTTCACCACATATAACGGCAATTAAAGTTACAAGCGGGTTTATTTTTATTCTTCTGCCAACAATTAATGGTGTTATAAGATTTGCATCAAGAATATGAATAGCAACAAATACCAGTAACACTTCAATACTCTGTCCGCCACTGCCATCAACCACAGTAATCAACATATTTATTAATATAGCAGTATAAATTCCTATGTATGGAATTATATTAAACAACCCTGCAAAAAAGGCCATCAGTATAGCATATTTAACGCCAAGAATTAACAGCGTTAAACAACTTAAAACCATTAAAATTAAAATTTCTGTAAGCAGGCCTTTTACATAATTAACCATCGTATCGTGAATTGCATACGATATTTCAGCCACTTTATTTTTGTTGGCCCGGCTAAAAAATGATAATACAAAACCGTTTAAAACGCCTCTGTAAAAAAGCAAGTAAAAAATAAAAAACAATGAAAGCGTAGTAAAAATTACGAGGTATAAAAAACTGCTCACAGTAAATCCAATTGCATCCACAAGTCCGTTAACAGATTTATCAATGTAATTGCTTTTCGAGTAATTATCTAAATCAAAATGCTGCTTTAGCCAGAGCTGCATATTACTTACTAATGCATCAAGCTTATCTTTTAGTGATGGAATATCTTTTAAAAAACGTTGAAATTGTGATCCAACAAAAAAAATCATAATTCCACAGCACAATAACAGGATCAAAATACAGAGAATGGAAGAAGCCAAACGGTTCAATCCATATTTTTCAAACCTGTTGCATAAAGGATATAAAAAAACGGCGATCAAAAAAGAAAAAAACAACGGAATAAATAAAAATTTACCCAAATAAGCAAGCAATAAAATAATTACAATTCCATGCAATATCAATATTGAATTTATAATTGCGGAGTTGTTATTTTTCTTCAGCATTGTATAAAATTAATGCAGAATAAAAAGCAAACATTCATTCACTTTATTCTGCATTAAAGTTCAATTTATTTTTTGTAACCAGCCTCGATACTTCGTGGCATCACGGTTGTGTCACTCACTTGTACTTTAGTAAATTATTCATCAACACCTTCGCCTGCATAAGCGCTTACAGGTTCGCAAGTGCAAACTAAGTTTCTATCACCATAAGTATTATTCACTCTTGCAACCGAAGGCCAAAATTTATTTAGCGTAACATAATACAAAGGAAACGCAGCATCTTTTCTCGAATAAGAATGATTCCATTCATCTGCGCAAACAACAGCCTGAGTGTGCGGCGCATTTTTTAAAGCATTATCTTTTTTATCAGCATTACCTTCTTCAACATTTTTTATTTCCTCACGAATAGTGATCATTGCATCACAAAAACGATCAAGCTCTGCTTTGTCTTCACTTTCTGTTGGCTCAATCATAATTGTACCGGGAACAGGAAAGCTCATCGTTGGTGCGTGAAAGCCATAATCAATCAATCGTTTTGCAATATCTTCTGCTTCTACTTCTGCAGATTTTTTAAACGGGCGCAAATCAACAATAAATTCGTGTGCACAGGTTCCGTTCGTGCCGAGATATAAAATATCATAATCATTTTCCAATCTTGCCCGCATATAATTTGCGTTTAAAATTGCGTATTCACTTGCCTTCTTCACGCCATCTTTCCCCAGCATTCTTATATATGCATAACTGATTAATAAAATAGATGCAGAGCCGTAAGGAGCAGCAGAAACTGAGTTAACAGTTGACTGTTGACCGTTGACCTCGGACCAAAAGCCAGGAAGAAATTGAGCTAAATGTTGCTTCACACAAATTGGTCCCATTCCCGGGCCGCCGCCGCCATGTGGGATAGCAAATGTTTTATGCAAATTCAAATGACAAACATCAGCACCAATTAAACCAGGAGCAGTTAAACCAACCTGCGCATTCATATTGGCCCCATCCATATAAACCTGGCCACCATTTTGATGAACGATCTCTGTAATTTCTTTCACCGTTTCCTCATACACGCCATAGGTACTTGGATAAGTAATCATGATGCCAGCAAGATTATTTGCATGTTGCGTTGCTTTTGCTTTAAGATCATTCACATCAATATAACCATCCTCCAAAGCTTTTACCACAACTACTTTCATTCCTGCCATTACCGCTGAAGCAGGATTTGTACCGTGCGCAGAAATAGGAATGAGCATTATATTTCTGTGCGCCTCATTATTACTTTCATGATAAGCTTTGATGGTTAATAAACCCGCATACTCACCTTGCGCGCCACTGTTTGGTTGAAGACTGCACGCATCGAATGCAGTTATCTTACACAGATAATCTTCAAGCTCTTTTATTATTTGTTGATAACCACCGGCCTGTTCTTTTGGAACAAATGGATGTATTTTGCTCCAGTGATTCCAGCTTATTGGAATCATTTCTGTAGCAGCATTCAACTTCATTGTACAACTCCCGAGAGAAATCATAGAAGTATTAAGAGCAAGATCTTTATTCTCCAATGATTTTATATAACGCATCATTTTGCTTTCGCTGTGATGCAAACTAAAAACCGGATGCGTTAAATAGCCTGAATTACGTTTTGCAAAAACAGGAATATGTTCCGGAATTGCATCTTCTTCTATATTAAAAGCAATGGGATCAATATCATTTTCAAAACAATTAATCAGGTCATATAAATCATCAATCATTGTTGTTTCATCCAAAGAAATACTAATTAGGTTTTCATCGATATAACGAAGATTTATTTTTTGTCTTTCTGCCTTTTCTCTTAATGCTTTTATATTATCAACCTTCACAGTTATTGTATCAAAATAATTTTTCGATACAAGCTGAAACCCGCGTACAGCAATACTTTCAGCAACTGTTTGCGTTAATACAGCCACCCGTTCTGCAATGTTCTTCAAACCTTCTGCGCCATGAAACACTGCATACATTGCAGCCATGTTTGCTAATAAAGCCTGCGCTGTACAAATATTTGAAGTTGCTTTTTCACGCTTGATATGTTGCTCTCTAGTTTGCAAAGCCATGCGTAATGCGCGATTGTTTTGCGCATCAAGACTGACACCAATTATGCGGCCCGGAATATTTCTTTTGAACTCATCTTTTGCTGCAAAAAATGCAGCATGCGGACCACCATAACCAAGCGGCACACCAAAACGTTGCGCAGAACCAACAGCACAATCTGCATTTAATTCGCCGGGAGAAGTTAGTAATGTTAATGCAAGCAAATCAGTTGCCATTACAACAAATGCACTATTGCTATGTACTTCATGAATGAACTCGCGATAATCTTCAATCGAACCTTTATCATTTGGATATTGAACAATTGCACCAAAAAAAGATTTATCAATTGAAGCAGTTTTGTAATCACCAAAAACCAATTTAATCCCGATTGGTTTCGCTCTTGTAATTAAAACACTTTTTGTTTGAGGAAAAATTTCGTTATCAATAAAAAACTTTGCACGTTCAATGTGATCATGATCGCGGTTCGATGCATTAAAAAACATCGTCATTGCTTCTGCTGCAGCAGTTGCTTCATCCAGCAAAGAAGCGTTTGCGATAGGCAAACCTGTAAGATCACTCACCATTGTTTGAAAGTTCAATAAACTTTCGAGTCTGCCTTGCGAAATTTCTGCCTGGTAAGGTGTGTATTGTGTGTACCAACCCGGGTTTTCAAACACATTTCTTAAAATAACGGAAGGTGTTATTGTATCGTAATAACCTTGCCCTATATAGCTTTTGAAGAGCTTATTTTTTAAAGAAATATTTTTTATATGCTGAAGATATTCATACTCGCTCATCGCTGCAGGCAAATCCAGTTCATGTTTCATGCGAATGGACGAAGGCACTGTTTTATCTATTAAATCATCAACTGACTTTTCACCAATCATCTTCAGCATTTCCTGTGTTTCAGTTTCATCAGGGCCAATATGCCTTCCAGTAAATTCGCTTGTTTGCTTCGCAAATAAATTCATATACTTCCTTAAATTTTTTGAAGCTGCAAATTTACGATGAGAAAGGATGATTTATTGCAATAATTGCTTTTGGGGAAACCCGGTGTAAAACAATTAGCAAACTTTTTTATTTAGGCGTGTTTTTATTTTTCACATTTCTACGCCTTATAAGTAGACCTATTCCAAAAAATATTACAGCAACGGCAGCAATGCCGAATATAAAAATTGTACCCATATAAATTATTTAATAATAACCTGGTACAAAAACTATGCTTTCAATTTATTAATGAACTATTACCTTAACTTAAAATAATTTTCAAGGGCTACATAGCAATAGAAACAGCATCTTCTATGGATTCCGCAATATCATTTTTTGTAGAAATATTTTCTTCAATTTTTCGTAGTTGATTAGAAGTTGCACGGCTTCCATCATGGCTCCAGCCCGGCGGGCCAAATAAATAACCAATACGCTGACGAAGCGTAATATTCTTTTGAAAAACATCTTTCCACATTTGCTTCCATTCATGAAAAACAATTGTAACTGCATTTGGTTTTTCAAGGTTTTTTGTTAAGCCATATTTTATTGGCTGATAATTTTCTGCAGGTAATTCAGGTTGAAACGTTCCAAATAATTTATCCCATAACACCAAAAACATTCCCATGTTTTTATCAAGATATTTTGGATTAGATGCATGATGCACACGATGATGCGAAGGTGTTATCAAAATATATTCAAACCAACCCATTTTGTTGATCATTTCTGTATGTACAAAAATTCCCCATATCTGTGTTGCTGAATACATAAAAACTATATCTAGCGGTTTAAAACCAAACCATGCCAATGGAATAAAATAAACAAACCGGTAGAGCGGCTGAAAAACAGAAGAGCGAAATCCAACAGAAAAATTTAATTTTTCAGAACTGTGATGCGTAACATGTGTTGCCCAGAAAAAACGTATTTCATGATCAAAACGATGCAGCCAATAATAAAGAAAATCTTCAGCCAATAATAATATAAGCCAATATGCAAATGCATTTTGCCATTGCATTACGGCATGTAAAAAAAAGTATTGCAAAATAACAAGGTAAACAAGCCTGAAAGCAAGATCAATTCCTGAATTTAAAAGCATCAGGTACAGGTTCGTAAGCGAATCTTTTAATGTGTAAGCCTTGCTATGGCTAATATGCGAAAGCAATAATTCAACACCAATGATTATAAAATATATGGGCGTAGAAATTAATATAAGCCATTGTTCTCGTAAAGAATCCATCATAATTAATCTGCAAAAATAATGTTGTAGTTGTGAAAGATTGTGTAAACAAATAAGCCGCTGAATTATAGCTTTGCAAAATGCAGCAGAGCGATAAACTTCAGCAAAAAAAATACAAACAATTTTTACAAAAAGCTGATAAGAATAAAGTGTTGAAGCAATTGCCTGCTTTGCATGAAGAAGCTTTTGCAAAAATTAATTGCCTTGAATGTGCTAAATGCTGTAAGAACTATTCGCCGCGTTTTAAAACGCCTGACATAAAGCGCATTAGCAAACATCTTAAACTTAAAGAAAGCGATTTTATAGAAACCTATTTACGTATTGACGAAGATGGCGATTACGTTGTAAAATCTACGCCATGTGCTTTTCTTGGAAAGGATAATTTTTGCAGCATCTACGAAGTTCGTCCATCAGATTGTGAACGTTTTCCTTATACTGATGAAGATGTTTTTATAAAACGTCAAAACATCACTTTAAAAAATGCTAAGTTTTGCCCTATTGTAGAATATGTTTTGGAAAAATTAATATGACTAAAATTGAAAACTTACCGTTGCAACTGTATAATTATATTTTGAGAAAGGATTAAAATGATACACATCAAATAAAAAATTGCCAAGTGCATATTCAAGATAAATGCCTTTTTGTACGGCAAACTTTGTTTTATATAATCTGAAACTTTCTGCTGCAACACCTGCCTGCATATTTTTGATAATAGTATCGCCAACCTGCGTCCACGAATAAAAAAAATTATTTTCCTTTCCAGTAAAATCAAATAAATACTCGTTCTCTGAATAGAAACTCAGTTTTGAATAAGTAGCGCTGCATTCAAACCCTGGCATAATCCCGTTGGTATTACCGACAGCAATGCCGGCCATTGGCGTAACAGTGAAAGAAAAATCGCCATCTTTTTCCCATGTTCTGCCTGCAAATACTGAAGCAGTATTAAAATCTTCGTAGTTATATCTGGCTTCAACATGAAGTGATTTGTGATCTGCATAACAAATAATTGTTGGATGAATTTCATCAGTAGGAACAAAATAATAATCAGCTTCCAATGTACCGGACCAATTTTTCTCCGACGAATCTTCCGTTTGCTGGGCATGTAAAACACATGGCAACATAAATGATATAATAAATGAGATTTTTAGATTCATAGAATAAACGGAAAGCGAACAAAAAGATATCGAATTTTAAACTACAAAGCTGTGATTAGCTTAGTTATGTAGTACAAAGAAACCCTGATTTTAATTGGTTTTAAAGTGAATGTACAATTGGGATATTAGAATATCTTTTTATGCAGGCTTGATTTGCAATGCTTTTAAAAAATTCTCGTTTGTACTGGCATGACATCCAACATTAGCATACCATCAGAACGAATTACTCTTTCAGCACCTGTTTACGATTTACTGGTGCAGGAGTTTTTAAGTTAATCATGCAAAAAATTAATTAATTATTATGAAGTAAAGGCAAAGGTTTTCTTCATAATAATTTTTTATTTATAGTGATGTTCGCCGTGCCTTGCATCCTGTTTTGTCAATCATTCTGCAAATCATTTTCTACACGAAAAGGAAATTCTTTTTTATAAAATGATTTAATTAAATAAGCTGCAATGCCTGCTAAAATAATTGCAACTGCAAGCAGCATCATTTTTATTTCTGTTGAATAAAAAATAAGCAACCATAATATAATTGCGAGTATAACAGGTATTGGATAAAGTGGCATTTTCCATTTGAAAAAATTGCTGCCTTTGCTTTTATGCAATAACAATAATCCAATCGCCTGGCCAACAAATTGTATTAAAATACGCGTGGCAAGAATAGCAGTTATCACCTCAGATAACTTAAATAATAAACTAAACACAAATGCAACTGCACCTAAAATCAACAATGAAACATAAGGAAAATTTTTTGTTGGATGAAGCTTTGCAAATATTGAAAAAAATGCTCCATCTTTTGCTGCAGCATAAGGTATTCGGCTGTATCCAAGGGTTGCAGAAAATACGGATGCGAATGCAACCCATAAAATAATTGCCGTTGCTATTAAAGCGGCTGTTGGTCCGGCAATTGCATTTATGTATTCGCTTACTACAAAATTACTTTTAGCCATCTTAGATAACGGAAGTACAGATGCCACGCTGATGTTCATCATCAAATACAAAAAACAAATAACAGCAATTGAGATAAACATACTTCGCGGAATATTTTTTTCAGGATTAATTATTTCACCACCTAAATGACAAACATTATAATAACCCAAATAACTATAAACCGTTTTTACACTTGCAAAACCTAAAGCCGCAGCAAAACCTGCGTTTAATTGAAGGCCATCATTTATATGTTTAATTGGCGCAAGAAAATTGCCGTGCATAAAAGCGCCAATAATTATCCATCCCATAATTACAAAAACACCAATCCATAACAGCACACTAATTTTACCAATAGCTTCTATCTTTCTATACAATAAAAAAACAATCAGCACTACAACAGTGCCGCTTATTATTTTATCTTCAATTGCATTTAATGGAATGATATAATTAAAATAT
>JBDUBY010000382.1:0-8157 GCA_040003735.1 Parafilimonas sp. | reverse complement strand
CATCTTCATGCATTTCATCAGCAGCACGCAATGCAAATTCTTTTGTGCCGCCACCACCTGGAATTAAACCAACACCAAGCTCAACCAAACCGATATACGTTTCCGCAGCAGCACAAATTTTATCAGCATGCAAATTCATTTCGCAGCCACCGCCAAGCGTTAAACCATGTGGCGCAACAACAACAGGAATCGAGGAATAACGCACACGCATCATGGCGTTTTGAAACATACGAATCGCCATATCCAAATCATCATAATCCTGTTCAATCGCAAACATAAATATCATTCCAACATTTGCACCAGCGCTAAAATTTGCGCCACTGTTTGCAATAACAAGACCTTTAAATTTTTCTTCAGCAATATCAATACTTTTATTAATTGCCTGCAACACTTCGCTGCCAATCGTATTCATTTTTGTTTGCCATTGCAAAGCGACAACATCATCACCAATATCATATAACCATGCATTGCTGTTCTTCCAAACTATTTTGTTTTTATAATTTTCAAGTATGATAAAGTTGCCTGATGAAGGAACAGGCATAAATGTTTTTGTTTGAATGTCGTAATACAGTTTAATATTATTTTCTGTTTTATAAAAAGATGTATTACCTGCTGCCAACATTTCATCAACCCATGATGCAACGGAATAACCTGCTTCTTTCATTGCCTTCACCGTTTCAGCAACACCAAATAAATCCCAGCTTTCAAAAGCGCCAATCTCCCATCCAAAACCAGCCATCATCGCATCATCAATACGGTATAGTTCATCACTAATTTCAGGAATGCGGTTGGAGATATAAGAAAACATTGCATAATGAAAATGACGATAAAATTCTCCTGCTTTATCTTTTGAAGCAAACAACATTTTTAAGCGTGGTTTCAAATCTTCTATTACTTCCGCAAGTTTCACTGAATCAAAATGCGGTTTTGTTCTTGGTGCGTATTGTAATGTTTTAAGATTGAGCGTATGAATTTCTTTATCACGCTTCTGTTCTTCAGGGCTGCCTTCATCAAGAGGAATAATTACTTTCTTAAAAAAACCCTGACCGCTTTTATCGCCCAGCCATTTATTTTCAATTAACGTTTGCAACCATGCGGGAATTTTAAACAGATTTTTAGCTTCATCATCAGGACAATTTTTTGCAACACCATTGGCCACTTCAACCAATGTATCTATACCAACAACATCAGCTGTTCTAAATGTTGCTGATTTTGGCCGGCCAATTATTGGACCTGTTAATACTTCAACTTCATCAATATTCAGATCAAATTTTTCCATTGTGTTGAAGATGGACATCATTCCAAAAACTCCAATTCTGTTTGCAATAAATGCAGGCGTATCTTTTGCGAGTACAGTTGTTTTACCAAGAAAAACATCGCCATAATGCATTAAAAAATCTATTACTTCTTTGTCTGTTTCTGGTGCAGGAATTATTTCAAGCAAACGCAAATAACGTGGAGGATTAAAAAAATGTGTTCCGCAGAAATGCTGTTTAAAATCTTCGCTTCTGCCTTCACTTAAAATATGAATTGGAATGCCGGAAGTATTGGTTGTAATAAGTGTTCCTTGTTTACGAAATTGCTCAACTTTTTCATAAACGATTTGTTTTATATCAAGCCGTTCAACAACCACTTCAATTATCCAATCACATGAATCAATATCTTTCATGTTGTCAGTAAAATTTCCGGTTGTTATTCGCTTTACAACATCCTTTGTATAAACAGGTGATGGATTAGATTTGATGGCAGCTTGCAATGCATCGTTTACTAATTTATTTTTTTGTGCGGAAGGAGCTTTTGCATCAACATCTTTTAGCGCAATATCCAACAACAAAACCTGCACGCCGATGCCTGCAAAATGACAAGCAATTCGTGAACCCATTACGCCGCTGCCAAGAACAGCAACTTTTTTTATAGAGCGTTTCATCTGTAATTTTTTGAAATGATATGCTTAAGTGAATAAGCAAAAGCAAAAATAGTTAGTTATGCAACTATTTTAAAAGAAGTTGAGTTTTTATTGATATTTTAATATTGCGATGTTTTTTCAAAAACGAAATAGTTTACTTTCATTTTTAAACCGCTTCCAATGCAAACTGCTTCAAAAAAAGTTATTAATGCCTGGGCAATGTACGATTGGGCAAACAGTGCGTACAATCTTGTAATTACTTCAACTATTTTTCCGGCATATTATGATGCAATTACAACAACAAAAGATGCAGCTGGAAAAATTATCAGCCATAAAGTAAATTTTTTAGGGCATGAATTTGAAAGCGCTTCTTTATATAATTATGCAATTGCTTTTGCCTATTTAGTAATTGCGGTTATCTCGCCAATACTTTCTTCAATCGCAGATTATAAAGGCAATAAAAAATCATTCATGCAATTCTTCTGTTATCTTGGTGGCGTTGCATGTTGCGCATTATATTGGTTTGATGAAAGCACTTTATCACTTGGTATTTCATGCGCCATTCTTGCTGCCATTGGTTACTGCGGTAGTTTAGTTTTTTATAATTCTTATCTGCCGGAAATAGCTGCCGAACCTGATCAGGATCGTGTAAGCGCAAAAGGATTTTCGCTTGGTTATATTGGGAGTGTATTGTTGCAAATTGTTTGCCTGCTATTTGTAATGAAACCTGCATGGTTTGGTATTGTTAGCGCCACTTTTCCTGAACGCTTAGCATTTTTATTAGTTGGATTATGGTGGATGAGTTTTGCGCAAATAACCTTTAAGCATTTACCTAAAAATTATGCGCTGCCGCAGAATAAAAGTCGAAATATATTTTCCAATGGTTTTAAAGAATTAAAAAAAGTATGGCAACAGGTTAAACAAATGCCTCTATTAAAAAGATATTTATTAGCATTTTTCTTTTACAGTATGGGCGTGCAAACAGTAATGCTTGCAGCAACATTATTTGGCAGCCAGGTATTACAATTAGAAACCTCGAAATTGATTGCTTGTATTTTAGTGATACAATTAGTTGCCATTGCCGGCGCATATATTATGGCAAAATTATCTAAGCAATTTGGCAATTTTAAAGTGTTGATGTTTGTTGTATTGATATGGATTTGCATTTGCATCTATGCTTACTTTATTACAACAGATATCCAGTTTTATATTGTAGCAGCGGTTGTTGGTTTGGTAATGGGCGGCATACAATCTTTAAGCCGTTCTACTTACGCCAAGATAATGCCCGAAACACATGATACGGCTTCATTCTTTAGCTTCTACGACGTAACAGAAAAAATAGCAATTGTAATTGGTATGTTCAGTTTTGGTTTTGTGCAGCAATTAACAGGCAACATGCGCAATTCAATAATTGCATTGGTTGTATTCTTTTTAATTGGACTGATATTTCTTTTTTCAACACTAAATAAACAAAAGCAATTATTATTGGCAACCACTTAATTTTTACTTTTTATTTTTGCCTTTTGAATTTACATCATGAAATTATATTCAATAGAAACAGGATTATTTAAATTAGATGGAGGCGCTATGTTTGGTGTGGTTCCAAAAAGTATTTGGAGTAAACTTAGTACGCCAGACGAAAATAATTTATGCACGTGGGCAATGCGTTGTTTATTGATTGAAGATGGAGATAGATTAATGCTTATTGATAATGGCATTGGCAACAAACAAAGCGAAAAATTTTTAAGTCATTATTATTTACATGGCGATAATTCACTTGATAAATCACTTGCTGCAAATGGTTTTAATAAAGATGATATCACAGATGTTTTTTTAACACATTTACATTTCGATCATTGTGGTGGAAGTATAGTTCGTGAAGGAGATAAATTAATTCCTGCATTTAAAAATGCAACGTACTGGAGCAACCAGGAACACTGGAACTGGGCAACGTATCCAAATGACAGGGAAAAGGCATCTTTCTTAAAAGAGAATATTTTACCTATTAAAGAAAGTGGCCAATTAAAATTTATTGAAGTAGTAAATAATGAAGATGATAAACTAAGTGGAGCATCATTCATGCAAAACATTTCTATTCGTTTTGTAAACGGACATACCGAAAAAATGATGTTACCACAAATAAAATATAAAGACAAAACTATTGTTTACATGGCTGATTTGCTTCCATCAACGGCGCATATTCCTTTGCCATATATAATGGCTTATGACATGTTCCCGATGAAAACTTTATTAGAAAAAAAGTCTTTTCTTACTGAAGCTGTAAACAATAATTACATTTTATTTTTTGAGCATGATGCACAACATGAATGTTGCACATTACATCAAACAGAAAAAGGAATAAGAGAGAGTGAGATTTTTAAGCTGGGGGATATAAATTAATTATTCTTTTACTCTTTCAACATAATCACCGCTTTTTGTGTTAATGCGGATCAATTCTCCTTCATTTACAAACAAAGGAACATTTACAGTTGCGCCGGTTTCAACAGTAGCTTGTTTTAAAGTACGTGTTGCCGTATCACCACGCAAACCGGGTTCTGTATAAGTTACTTTCACTACAATTTTTTCAGGTAATTCTGCACCAATGGGTTGCTCTGTTTCTGTATTGGTGCTCACCAATACTTCGCCACCTTCTTTTAAAAACTGTGGCGCATCAATCAAGGTTTCTGCTAAAGTAATTTGCTCAAAAGTTTCATTATCCATGAAGTTGTAACCGCTGTCATCTTTATATAAATACTGGTAAGCTTTTTTTTCTACACGTACAGGAAAAATTGTTTCACCACTGTTCCAGGTTTTTTCAATTGTTCTTGCATTGTCAACGCCTTTTAATTTTGCCCAAACTTTTGCAGCAGCACGTGCTGTTTTATTTTCGCCAAACTCAACAATGGTATATAAACTGCCATCGAGTTTCAAAATCATTCCGCGGGAAATATCAGAAGTTGTTGCCATACTTTAATTTTTGTCAAGGCGGCAAAAGTATGGATTCAATTTTAAATTGGAAAACGTTATTGACAACTTGAAGCTTGCCCGGAAAATGAACCGCTTTGTGTTTTTCTTCCTAACACACTATTAAAAAAACAAATTTCGTTACTGGTTAAAAAATCTTGTGTATAGGGACCATGGCCTCCGGTTGGATCAATATGGATTATTGCTGGTGTTCCTAAATTCAATACACGCTGATACAACGTTTCACTTCCATAGATATACATTGTATTAGGGCAATAATAAGCATGCCCTTGTTTTGCAGGAATTACACTGTCTTCGCCGCCATTAAAAAAAATTGTTGGAACAACGTTCGAAGCAGTTATGTAATTCGGATTTGGAAGGCAACCTGAATTTGCTCCGATACAAATAATGCTGAATTTATTTGTATAATTATTGTCTGCATTATCTACGCCACCAAGCCTGTTTTCAACACCCGGAATAATATTATTAAAATCACTTTGGGTAAGATAATAGGAATTTAAGATAGTTATAGCACCTGCGCTGTTTCCATCTAAAATAATTTTAGATGTATCAATATTATATTTAGCAGCATTGGCCACCATATAACGCATTGCCGCCTTCGCATCTTGCACGGACATATAAACAGCCTCCTGCGTTATTGTACTATCTACGGAACAAGGATCTGTTGTATTAGCATCAATATTTGAATCGAGACGATAATTTATTGATGCACTTACAAATCCTGACTGCGCAAATGTTGTTAACGGAATTGAAGCGCTCGTTTTGTCGCCTGCAGTAAATCCTCCGCCATGTACAAACAATATAAATGGAAATTTATCTGATGCAGTAGCATTTGCAGGAATGTACACATCGAGTTTTAAATTAATTAAATTTCCTTCCATGTCTTTATTAGTGCCGTATTGAACATTGCTTACAACTTTTACATCGCTTGCAGGCGGTCTGCTCGTTAATGTATTGCTGTTTTTAGAACAGGAAAAGAATAAAAAAACCAGGGTTAAAGCAAATAATGATTTTACAGGATGATGTAGTGAAGATTTCATGTTTTACAAATTTGCTTGCTTATGATAATATTTTTCTAATAAGGTTTAATGCTTATTAGAAAACAGAAAACCAAAAGCCATACCAGTATAAACTTGTTGCGCCTTTTATACACTAAATTGTTGTTATGTTTGATTTTTATTTTTATATATATGAAGCAAAAACCTCTTCACCCATCAATGGAAAATTTTTTGAAGGGAGAAGTTATTTTAATTGATAAACCATTACAATGGACATCTTTCGATGCAGTAAAAAAAATAAGAATTTTAACAGGAGTTTCTAAAGTGGGGCATGCAGGTACTTTAGATCCGCTTGCTACAGGCTTGCTAATCATTTGCACAGGAAGTTTCACAAAACAAATTTCTATGTATATGGGTATGGAAAAAGAATATACTGGCTCCTTTACAGTTGGCGCAAAAACATCAACATACGATCTTGAAAGTGAACCGGAAGATTTTAAAGATACCAGCAATATATCAATGGAAAACATTTATGAAACAACCAAAAAATTTACAGGAGAAATATTTCAGACACCTCCAATTCATTCCGCAATAAAAAAAGATGGAAAACCAGCTTACCTGCTTGCGAGAAAAGGAGAAGAAATTATACTTGAACCAAGAAAAATAACAATTAGCCTGTTTGAAATAACTAAAATATTGTTGCCGGAAATTCATTTCAAAGTAGTTTGTTCAACGGGAACATATATACGCAGTCTTGCAAATGATTTCGGAAATGCATTAGGTACAGGTGGTTATTTAAGCAGTTTAAGAAGAACGAAAATTGGAAATTTTTCGGTTAGTGAAGCCTTATCACTAAAACAATTTGAAGATAAAATAAAAGAAATGAAAGCCATATCAGAAAGGCAAACCAATACCTAACTGAACTGCATAATTATTTCTTTTTGCTGTAGTAAGATTATCAAGTTCATGATTGCGCCAGGTAAAATTTGCTATATCAAGCCAGCCATTATTTGAGATACGTGCCGGATCTTTTACCTTAATTCCCATATCAATCCGTATTAAAAAATAATTAAAATCAAAACGCAAACCTGTGCCAACACCAAGCGCTATATCTTTTCCAAGCCTGCCAATATTAAACTCACTGTTGGGGTTAGCAGGATCTTTTCTTACATTCCAGATATTGCCTGCATCTGCAAACAAAGCACCGTTGATATTTACGCTTGTAAAATGTGCAATCGGGTAACGATATTCAACATTAGCTTCAAGTTGCATATCTCCATACCTGTCTGTAAAAGAAGTGGAAGTATCACTTAATAAAGAAGAACCTAAACCTAATTGCCTTAACCCCCATGCACGCATACTATTGGGTCCGCCGGCAATGAATTGTTTATAAAACGGAAGTGTAACACCCAGGCTTTGTGATACAGAATAATTATAACCAATGCCTGCAAATGCGCGCATTGCAAGGTTAGTTTTATGCAGTGTAATCGTTTTTCTAAACTCGGCTTCAACTTTTATATACTGGTATATTCTATCGTCAATTTTATTTAACCCGGGTATGCATAATTCACTTGAAAACCGTGCATAATTAGTAACGTTTTGTTTTCCATTATACGTTATGATCAAACTTCCTGTTGCACTTACAACACGACCTGTATTAAATGAATTTCTTAAAAGAGGATTGCTGTTGAATGCATCTATTAATTGTGGCAAAGTATCCAAAGAATATAATTCAATGTTGGGAAAACGTACCTGCCAAACCTTGTTTTTAATTTTCCAATCATAGCCATAATCAGCAACATAAGATCGTAACCTAAAAAAATTCTGCCTGTCGGCATAAGAAGCATTGGCACTAATTACAGTTCTTCCAAAATCAAGTTTCCCAGGCCGCTTTATTTTAAAAGGAATGAACGGTCTTGGAAAACTATAGGTTTGCCCGACCGCAAACTGGAATGCCTGCAACAACGAATTCGTTGTTGTTTGATTTAAGCCAAACTCAACACCGTTTGTTAAGCTGGTTGAAGATTGTACGGCATGCCGCCAAACATTGCGGTTGCGGTAAGTAATATTTAATGCTAATCCAAAAAAATTAGAAGAAGTTAAAACGTCTCCCGTATTGCGGCTGGCTTCAAGATTATATGTAATGTTTTGTTTTCTGTCAGGATATAAAAAATAATAAATATCAAGTGAATCGCCTCTTATTAAAGTTCTTGTATCAACCTGCTTCCAGGAGCCAATTTGCCCAAGTGTGTTCACTATTTTATAAAA
>JBDUBY010000342.1:0-26729 GCA_040003735.1 Parafilimonas sp. | reverse complement strand
CTATAAAAATCGGTACTTATTCTAACCGTAATTAAATAACAATCTTAGTCCGCCAAAAAAATGTATATTGAGAGGTTCGGTGCTAAGAACCGCATTTTACTTCATGCCGGAGTATCCCCTTTTAGATAAAAATATTAGCAACAGTTTGTAAAGTCACTTGTTGCTATAGCCTCTTGAACATTATTGATTTTACAGTCTAACACATCAACTATTATATTATTATGGTTAAGAAAAAAATAGTTTTTATAAGCACTTACCCGCCAAAAAAATGCGGCATAGCAAGCTTTACCCAAGATCTTGTTAAGGCTATTGATAACGAAATATCAAAAGATATTATTATCGCCATTTGCGCTTTGGATAAAGATAAAAACGCCGGATTGTATGAGCAAAAAGTAAGTATGACAATGGATGGTGCCAATATAGATTCATGCATAAAAACAGCCAAGGAAATTAACAGCGATACAGATATTAAACTTATTTGCATAGAACATGAATTTGGTTTGTTTGGCGGTGATATGGGTGAATATGTATTAACGTTTTTATCCCTGTTGGAAAAGCCGTTTATTATCCGTTTTCATACGGTGTTACCTAACCCGACAGATAAGATGTTAAGCATTGTTAGATCAATTGCTTTACTGGCAGATAAGATTATTGTAATGACCAATAATTCTGCAAGAATTATTAAAGAAGATTACTACATAAGTGCTGATAAAATTGTTGTTATACCACATGGCACACACGTGAGCAGTACAATAGATGCCACTGAATTAAAAGCAAAATATAACCTTAGCAATAAACAAGTGCTCACCACTTTTGGCTTATTAAGCCCTAATAAAGGCATTGAGAAGGGAATATTGGCAATGAAGCAGATAAGGATGGCTTTCCCTGATGCGATGTATGTTGTACTTGGGCAAACGCATCCTAACTTGATACAACAGGAAGGAGAAAAATACCGCAATTATTTACAGCAATTGATTAGTGAAAATAATCTGCACCAGCATGTAAAATTAATAAATGAATATGTGCCAACAGAGAAGTTGATGGAATATTTGGCACTTACAGATATTTATCTTTTTACATCAAAAGATCCGCAACAAGCAGTAAGCGGCACCTTCTTATATGCAATGAGCGCAGGTTGCCCAATTATTTCCAATGCATTTGTACTGGCAACAGAAATGCTGGACGAAAAAACAGGTGTAATTCTTACAACAACAAGTGAAAGTGAATTAGCTGAAAACGCAATCCGTATTTTAAAAAATCCGAAACTTGAGATGGAAATGAGGGAAAATGCACTTTTAAAAACAAAAAATACAACGTGGCAAAAAGTTGGGCAGGCACACATAAACATATTCAGCAAAATATTACCAACAAATATCTATTTACCAAAAATGCCTGCTATACATCTTAATTAATATAAAATAATATGGAAACAATAAGTACAAAATCTATAGCTAAAAAAAAGAAGTTTCAATTTAAAGATTTACCTAAAGTAAACTTCTCGCATGTGAATAGTTTAACTGATGATACCGGCATTATTCAACATGCAATTTTTAATATCCCAAACAGGAAGGAAGGTTATTGTATAGATGATAATGCAAGAGCTTTATTATTATCTGTTTTAACCTATAACAACAAAAACCATAAGGAAGAATTACCGCTTAAAACCTATTTAAGCTTTATACATTACATGCAAACAGAAAATGGTGAGTTCAAAAATTTTATGAGCTATACCAAAGCTGCAACAGAAGAAAAAGGTTCAGAAGATTCGTTCGGGAGAACACTTATGGCGCTTGGATATTTAATGAACGGTGTACATTTAAAACTACTTACACAAACCGCAGCCGGCATATTTTCAAAGGCATATTGCCATATTGATAAACTTGTTTCGTTGCGTGGAATAGCCAACTCTATTATGGGTGTTTGCGAGTTTGTAAAATATAATTATCCTGATGATATTAAACGCGATTTGGTAATTAAGCTCGCTGATAAAATGATGAATGCATATAGTACACATAAAGAAGATGGCTGGAATTGGTTTGAACCCATTCTTACTTATGACAATGCTATTCTTCCACTGGCACTATTAAATGCTTATGAAATTACAAGCGATGAAAAGTATTTTACTGTTGCTTTTGAGACTATGGAATTTTTAGAATCTAAAGTATTTCATGGTGGTGTTTTTAGCCCTATTGGAAACCAGGGTTGGTGCGAACAGGGAAAAGAAACTTTTGCCAGGTTTGATCAACAGGGTATTGATGCTATGGCGATGGTTCTTTTTTACAAGCAGGCACACAGAATTACCAGCGATGAAATTTATTTGTCAAAGATGTATACATGTTATCAATGGTTTCTTGGCAATAACGATCTTAAATTACCCTTGTATGATTCTTCAACCGGAGGCTGCGCAGATGGTTTGCATATTAAAGAAGTTAACCAGAATCAAGGTGCCGAAAGCACATTGGCTTACTGGATATCGCACATGATAGTAGCATCTGAATTGAAACCATGAGAATTGCTATTCTTTCACCCATTACATGGCGAACGCCACCAAGAAACTACGGCCCGTGGGAACAGGTTGTTTCTGTACTTACAGAAGGATTAATAAGGCATGGCTTAGATGTAACCTTATTTGCAACGGGAGATTCGGTTACAAAAGCAAAGCTTCAGTCTGTTTGCGATAAACCAACAGGCGAATACCCGGCTGATGTGAAAGTTATGGAATGCCTGCATATTGCAAAACTTATGGAACAGGCTGCATCATTTGATGTAATTCATAATCACTTCGACTTTCTTCCGCTTACTTATTCTTGTTTAATTCGTAAACCTTTTATAACAACTATACACGGGTTTTCTTCAGAGCTTATTGTTCCTGTATATAAAAAATATAATGCAAATACTTCGTATGTTTCTATAAGCAACAGCGATCGTCATCCTGATCTTAATTACATTGACACTATATACAACGGGTTGGATGATCAGCAGTTTAATTACGGTGAAGGCAACGGTGATTACTTATTATATTTTGGAAGAATTCATCCGCATAAAGGCGCTTATGAAGCTATCCAGATAGCATTAAAATCAAATAAAAAACTGATACTCTGCGGATTGATTCAGGATCAGAATTATTTTAATGAAAAGGTTGCGCCATTTCTTAATGATTCATCAATTATTTACCGCGGAAATGTTGGACCACAGGAACGTGATCAACTTTTAGGAGATGCATGTGCATTGCTACATCCAATAAGTTTTGAAGAGCCGTTTGGTTTAAGTGTGGCTGAAGCCATGATGTGTGGCACACCTGTAATTGCTTTTGATAAAGGTTCTATGAAAGAATTAATTATTAATAATAAAACAGGTTTTTTAGTAAGCAATATTGATGAAGCTATTGATGCAGTAAGTAATATTAAAAATATCACCAGATGTGAATGTCGTAAACATGCAATTGAAAAATTTAGCAGCGAAGTGATGGTTAAGAGTTATATCAATCTTTATAAGCGTATTATCAGGAAAAACAATAGCATTTGATTTTTATGCTGAAATTATTATTTGCTGTTTAGAATTTCATTTAATAATTCATCCAGCTGCACTGTTGCAAAAGAAGAAGCATAATCAGAAACAGCATACGGTATTACTAATTTGCCGTTATGAATTATGGAACCACACGAATAAACCACGTTGGGTACATAACCATCCCTTTCGTCTTCATTAGGTATTAAAAAAGGTTCTTTTAAACGACCTAATTCTATCATTGGTTCATTCAAATCAAATAAACTTGCTCCCAAACAATATTTACGCATTGCACCAACGCCATGTGTTATTATAAGCCATCCTTTTTCTGTTTCAATAGGCGAACCCGCATTGCCAACCTGTATAAATTCCCACGGATATTTTGGTTGTTGTAACAAAGTTGCGTCATCCCACATGTACAAATCATCAGAAAACATAAGATAGTTGTTCATTCCGTCTATGCGTGAAATCATTGCATACTGCCCGTTAATTCTGCGTGGAAAAAGAGCCAGGTTTTTATTAACAGCTGCTTTACCGTGAAGCGGCCTTATCTTGAAATGACAAAAATCATCCGTTATAATCAACTGGGGTGTTATAAAAGTTCCGTCATAAGCTGTATAAGTGCCAATATAGAAAAAGGTTCCATCCTCTTCAGTAAACTTTACAAATCTTGCATCTTCAATTCCATTTTTTTCAGTACTTGTTACCGGGAAAATAATACGTTCAGACAATAAAGAATCGGCTGAAAAATGCAATTCATAACTTGTATTTACCTTACTTAAAATATTGTATTTAATTCTCTTTCTTTCTGTGTCCGGTTCTATATTTTGCAATGTGTTCTTTAAAACTAACTCCATTTCTTTATAAGAAAACTGGTCATGCAATTGGTTTACAATGTTTGTAGTTAACTTTTTTGGAAGCGACATTTGCGACAATACATTTTTAAAAGCAAGCTTGTTATCTTTTATCTGTTCGGTTATTACACCTTCACTTATAAATTTGCCGGGCTTTTCAAAATAGATCATGCCATTTTCATCTAATAAACCTTGCTTAAAAATTAAAGAAGAAATATGGCTCTCGCCGGTTGCCCTGAAGCTTACAATCACTTTTTTTTCATTAACACCAGCACCAAGTTGATCCGGATCTTCTATAATAGATGGGTTAAATAAAGCAGCAGCCTCTATAGAATATTCCATAGTAAAGTAAGAACCAAGTAACAATTTTTTATTTTCCGTTAAGCCATTTTTTTCTGCTTCTGGTATTAAATATTTAATAAGATTAAAGTGCTTCAAAAAAATTTGCTGAATATTTTTATAATGACTGGAAAAGTCATCAAGCGTAGTATCTAACAGCTTTTTTGCATCTGCTTCTTTCATCTCAATTACACTGTTAATTATAAGAAGAGAGCGTTCGTTACCAGTGTTAAAAAATCTTGGAATTACTTTTTTATAATCAGGATTAAGTCTTATGTTGGTTCTTGTAACAAGCAGCGACATATTATGTTTCGATGTAGTATTTATAAGATAAAAAGTTTAATACTCTTTTTACTATGACTGCACTAAGAAATTCTTTTGCAGACGCTTACTTAAATCTTTGCCGGAATTAGTTAATGCCGCAGTTTTTATATTATTAAGCTCTTCAATAGTGATCCATTTAAATGATGCCATAGCTTCATACAAAGCAGCATCTGTAAAATCTGTTTCACCATTAGCTATACGTAAATAGCATCGTCTCTTTCTTTGTTATCATAACTCATGTTTACTATATGTTTTATGTAATGTAATATATAATCTACGGCTTTATCGCTTATACAAAATATTATTTTTCATAAGCCAAATATTAACACAGCCAGCCGTTCAATGTTTATATTTCAGTGAATTACCATTAAAGACACATATACGTAAATCGTCAGCAGAAAGTAGACTAAAACCTGGTCCGTAAAACAAGACACCTGTTTCCTCAGAGAAAAAAATTATAATTGTTTATGTCAGTTTTATGTTGATGGCTTTTTGATACTTATGCAAATCGTTCACTACTCCGATCACTACTTTCGCTGAAAGCCACATAAACACTGGCATAGTCCTTTTCTGTATCAGGAAATAACATAAAAAAACCTTTGCTTTCGCAAAGGTTTTTGTGCCCCAGACGAGAATCGAACTCGTACGACCGTTGCGGGTCACAGGATTTTAAGTCCTGCGTGTCTACCAGTTCCACCACCAGGGCAGTAACAAAAAAAGTTACCAGCTATTGCTAACTAATAACTTTTTTAAAGAGCGGAAGACCAGGCTCGAACTGGCTACCCCGACCTTGGCAAGGTCGTGCTCTACCAAATGAGCTACTTCCGCTTATGTATAAGAACTTTTAAAGGACGGCAAAAATAGTATTCTGCTTTTAAATGCAAAATTTTTATTCTGATTTATTTATACTGTGGTGTGTATAAGGTATTCGCAGGAATTTCTACATCAGGCTTGCCTTTATACCTGTGTTGATAAAGATTATAGCACATGCCTGTAAAAAGGGCAACCATACACAATACCTGCAGGTAAAATAAAAAACGAGAAGAGTTTACCCAATTGTATCCAAACTCTTTTTCTTTATAATCTGTTTCGTATGACATAGTTATAATTTGCGTTGCAAAAATAAGCTCCAAAATCAATATTATTCTTTTAGCTTAATAATTTCTGAAAAATGTTTTTTCTTTTGAATGAAATAAGCCCAGATTAACGAGCCCGCATATACACCAGGCAACCGTTTGATTTTCTTTGAAGGAAGCCTTTGATATGTGTATTGAATGCCGATCCATTTTAATATGCCTGCATGCGCTTTAAAAACAGCAGCAAAAGAAGGCACATCTTTTTGAAAAAGACTTTTAAAAGCAAACAACCAGTCAAGCAAAATACGTAAAGGAATTTTCCATAATGCTTCTAACAATGTAAAATTCTTTAGAAGCATGATAAAATTATTCCTGAAATTTAGATATGTTTTATGGCTGTTTGTTTTAGGCAAAGTACCACCGCCAACATGATATACTACCGATGAGGCGCAACAAAAAATGAAATATCCTTTTCTTTGCAAACGCCAGCAAAGATCAATTTCTTCCATGTGTGCAAAAAGATAAGCATCAAACCCGCTCATCTCATGAAAGCACTCAGCCCTGATGCACAATGCAGCGCCTGTTGCCCAAAAAACTTTTTCATTAGTGTTGTATTGGCCATTATCTTCTTCACACGTATCAAATATTCTTCCGCGTGCAAACACATAACCTAAAGCATCAATCCAGCCACCGCATGCGCCGGCATGTTCAAATAATTTTTTATTGTAGTATGATAATATTTTGGGCTGGCAGGCAGCAATCGTTTCATCTTTTTCCATCAAAGTAATCATGTCTTCTATCCATCCAGCTTCAACTTCAACATCAGAATTCAAAAGAATATAATAATCTGATTTTACTTTTGAAAGCGCTTTATTGTAACCGCCGGCAAAACCATAATTCTTATCAAGCAAAATAATTTCTGCTTCTTTAAAATTATTTGCGAGAAACATTACGCTGTCGTCAGAAGAACAATTATCTGCTATAAATATTTTTTTGTTTGGATAAGTGGATGCAAAAACAGAAGGCAAAAATTTTTCAAGATAATTGCGACCGTTATAATTAAGAATTACTATGGCAACAGCAGGAAAGCTCAATATAATTTTATTCAAAAATAAAATGAAAACTTTCAAACGCAACAAGTAATTCATTAATCATTAATTTAACTAAAACAATAAAAATTAAGATGATGCAATTCAAATTCAATCACACTGCTTACAGATAATTACTTTTCTTTGCACACACACATTTTAAAATTATGCTTTACTCAATGACAGGTTATGGACGGGCTGAAAAAACGATTGCTGATAAATCTTATCTGGTTGAATTGCGCTCACTAAACGGCAAACAATATGACATTCGGTTAACCATGCCTTCTTTTCTTAAACCTTATGAATTCGATATCAGGAATATTTTAAATGAAGGTTTAATGCGCGGAAGTATTGAATGCATGATTACGATTTCACAAAATGGTTCTGAAAAATCTGTACGTGTAAATAAAGGTGTTGTGAAAGCATATTACGGACCAGTGCTTGAGCTTTCAAATGAACTTGGTTTATCGCAGGAAAATATTTTAAGCACATTATTGCGTTTGCCTGATGTGATAAGCAATTCAACAGAAATTATTTCAGAAGATGAATGGGATTCATTTACAAGTATTTTAAATGACGCAATTGGCGAGTTGAATAAGTACAGGAAAGAAGAAGGTAAAAGCATGGAAGATGATTTGGTAGCAAGAATTGCAAACATTGAATTGCAGCAAGGCGCTGTAGCATCACTTGAGCCGCAAAGAAGAATAAAGATTAAAGAAGGATTGCAGAAAGTACTTGATGAAAACGTTGGTAAAGAAAATTATGATCCCAACCGTTTGGAACAGGAAATTATTTATTACATAGAAAAGATAGACATAAGCGAAGAACAGGTGCGTTTAAAAAACCACTGCGAATATTTTAAAGATATTCTTACCGATAAAACAATTGTGAAAGGAAAAAAACTTTCATTTATTCTACAGGAAATTGGGCGTGAAATAAATACAACCGGCTCTAAAGCGTATGATTCAGATGTACAAAAATGTGTTGTGCTGATGAAAGATGAACTGGAAAAAGCAAAAGAGCAAATCTTAAATGTGTTATAGGCATGAAGCGTTTTGCATACAGCATCTTTTTAATAACAGCATGTTTATTTGCTTCGTGCAACGCCATAGATGTGTATGAAAAAACTGCTGCTATTCCGCATCATGAATGGAGCAACAGTAACCATTTATCTTTTTTCTTTACCGCAACAGATACGTCTGCCTACTATAATATCTACTTTGTAATAAGACATACAGAATCGTATCATTTCAATAATATCTGGCTCGATTTTACTTCTACACTTCCGGGCAGAAAACCACAAACACAACGTTTAAACATTCAGCTTGCAAATGCAAATGGCTGGCTGGGTACATCAATGGATGACATTATTGAACAGCGTGTTTTATTGTTCAGCAACCCTACCCGTCTTGCAAAAGGCGATTATACATTTTCAATACAACAGGTAATGCGTGAAGACCCGCTTCAAAATGTATTGAACGCCGGAATACGTGTTGAGAAAGTTGTGCAGTAACATAATTAACGTGAGTATCGAAAATAGAATTTCAATTCTACAGATTTGATGTATTAATTATGTTTGCTTTTTTATAATTTGTACATCAATTCAATTTACAACTTCATTAAATTGATATGCCATTCCTGCTTACAAAATTTCTATATATCCTTCTGTTCCATTCACGCGAATTCGTTGCCCATCGCGTATCAGTTCAGTAGCATTCTCTATTCCAACAACGGCTGGCAAGCCATATTCACGTGCGATTACTGCGCCATGCGTCATCAATCCGCCCACTTCAGTAACAAGACCTTTTATTGAAACAAACAATGGCGTCCAGCTTGGATCAGTAAATGTGGTAACTAATATATCTCCATCTTCTATATCAGCATCTTCCATTTTCAAAATAACACGTGCCCGACCTTCTATAATTCCGGAAGAAACAGCCAGACCTATAATTGCGTTAGCTGGAAGATTTTCCCGTTTATACTTACCTGAAATAATTTCCCCATCAGATGTAATAACACGGGGCGGAGTTAATTTTTTATATAATTTGAATTCGTCTTTACGTTTGCTGATAAGTTGTTGATCAAGTTTATTCGTTTGTACTGCTTCACGTATTTCTTCAAAACTGAAATAGCAGATATCTTCTTTTTCATGAATAATATTGGCTTGTACTAATCGTTCGGATTCTTTTAGTATAGCTTGCTTATAAATAAGGTACCGACTAACTATTCCGTATTTTGGATACTCACGATAACCAATAAGATTTCTTACCAAATCGATCATTCGTTTTGTTTCCTTTGCTTTTTCTTCTCCGTCTGGTAATTGCCTCAATTGCTCTAATAACTCTTGTTCTTTTTTCAACGCTTCCTGAAACCCTTGTTCAAATTTGCGTTTGCTTTCACCAGGTTTAAAGTTTTTGATGTTGGTAAGAATAATAGGGATAAGTGTAGATGGTTTCTCACTCCAGCGAGCTCTCGTAATATCAATTTCACCAGCACATCGCATTCCATATTTACTTAGAAAATTATGGATAGCGTTTCGGGTTTCCTTTCCACTATTGAACTTAACCAGCTCATTCAAAAAGTTATCGTCCTTTACATGTTGTAAGTAATCTATTATTTCAGTGTAAGGGCGAATTACATCTGCAACATCCAACAGTGCCAAACCCATTTCCGAAGTAATATTATTTAGTACCGATTGAGAAAGAGTGTCTGCTACATTTTTTTCACCTAACCATCTGTTCATTTTTTCATTGATCCATAATGAAGCATTCATGCCTGTCATGATCACACCAAAGCTCTGTAGATCAGAATTTGTTTTCTTTAATTGCTCAATATCTTCCAGGATAAAATCAAGCAGATCTATTCCTGATTTTGTTTGGATGTTTTGCTTTAACGCTTCTATCGATGTTTGATTGGTCTTAATCAAATCAGAAACAATTCTTGGATCGTAATCGTTTAGTATTTGATAATTCGCAGGTGAAACAGTTTTATTGCTTTTACCAGAACCTGATCCTTCTTTATCATCCGGTAACAATTTTATAAAATCTCCACGTTCTATGATGGTTGTAAGTGCATCTTTCATCAGCGGATCGGACTTTCCAAGTGTAACATTCACTACAGTTTCCCTGCCTGCCTGTGAAGCGAGCAAAGGTGTAATATCAACAAACAACCTGCCGCCGGCTTTGTGCATGGATGCCCGTGTTGTTAACAGGAAAAAAGACAATCCCAATGGTTTCATGGCATCGGTCATCATTTGGTTATGGCCAACAGATACGTAAACGCGGTTCTCCTTATCATTTGCTTCAGGAATAGGAAATAAAGTTGTGATAGGCCGGCTCTGAACAATATAAAATGTATCATCAGCCAAACACCATTCGATGTCTTGTGGGCTGCCGAAATATTGTTCAATCTTTCTGCCAATGCGTTCAAGCTGTAAAATTTGTTTATTTGTCACCGTTTGTTTATTCTGATGTTCAGATTTAATTTGCTGTTGTTTTGTTCCGCCATTTTTTAATGCATAAATAGCCAGTTTCTTGGTTGATATTTTTTTATCTATAATTTTCCCCTCGCGCACTTTATAGTTATCTGCATTTACAAGCCCGGAAACTAATGCCTCACCCAAGCCGAAGCTGGCATCAATGCACAATATCTTTCTATTTGAAGTAACCGGGTCTGCTGTAAACATAATTCCTGCTGCATCCGGGAAAATCATTTTCTGAATAACAACAGACAAAGAGATTTTTCTATGATCAAAGTCATTTTGCAAACGGTAGATTACAGCTCTCTCACTAAATAGCGATGCCCAACATTTACTGATATGCTTTAAGATCGATCCCTTTCCAATAATATTCAAATAAGTGTCCTGCTGACCTGCGAAAGAAGCTGTTGGTAAATCCTCTGCGGTTGCGCTTGATCGAACTGCATAAGCATTTTTCTCACCATATTTTGAGAGGAAACAAGTGATCTCTTCGTTAATGTATTGAGGAATTACTATTTCTTCAATAGCTCTGCGAATCTTTCCACTAAGTTCACTGATTTTATGCCGGTCTTCCACTTTTAGAAGCGATAACTGGTTAAGTAATTCGTTAACCAACGACGTTTCTTCAGTGATTTTTTTAAAAGCTTCTGTAGTAATACAAAAACCATGTGGTACGTGTATTCCATCAATCTTAAAAAGTTCTCCGAGGTTTGCACCTTTCCCACCAACAATATCCAGTTTTGTTTCGTCAATATCCCGCAAATCCACCACAAATGAACTCATACAATTTCTTATTTACATAAATAATTAAGCTATTCTCTAAGGTATAAAATGCTTTAATAAAAGCATCGCTGAGCAATCAAAAATATCTGGCATTCTCTTGTAAAAAATTCATTTTGCACTATATTTTTTTTGTACAATAATTATTGTGATCCTTACGTCTATCATACAAATAGCCACTGCCAATAGGATTGCACTAAATATAAAAAGCCGCTTTCAGAACGGCTTTTAAAACTCAAAGTAAACTCCAATTAAATGTTTGAATTACTTCTTCACTGCCATAAACCGGAAACGTGGTGTCAAAAAAACCCATGCCTAAAATACTGTGGCAAAACGGTTGCATATCTTTATTTTCTCAGGCTGCGGTCGTGCAGGCTTTGATGGCTGTTTGATATGGCTTTGGTATAATGCAATGTCTCTGAAATGCGGAACAATTGTCAACCTAAATATTTATGGAGTTAATAAAACTTCGTTTCCCGGGATAAATTATTATCTAAATAAAAGGTACTGCCAAAATCTATATTCATCTCTGTTATTTTTAATACTTTGCCTGTTTTATAAAATTGCACAAGCTGCTTATTGGAAGATCTTGACAAAATAATTGAGGGCTGTAAAAGAAAAGAATCGCTTTACCAGCAAAAGCTGTATCGTTATTTTTATCCTGCACTTTACACGCTTTGCAAAACTTTTTTTAGTAACGATCATGATATAATAACTGCCTTAAACAATGGCATGCTGCGGGTGTTTGCAAACCTTGATAAATATGACGCATCAAAAGGTAATTTTTATAGCTGGCTGCATGCTGTTGTAAGAAATACAGCATTAACATACTTGCGCGATTCAAAACAATTTAGAACAATTGAGTTTACGGAAGAATTAAATGAAACCATAAGCGAAAACATTTTCAGCAATTTTAAATGGGAAGAATTATTTAAGGTTCTTTCCAATTTACCAACCGATACGCGTGCTGTAGTAGTATTATTTTATGTGGAGGCATTTTCAATAAAAGAAATCAGCAGCATGTTTCAGATGAAAGAAGGCACTGTGAAATGGCATTTAAGTGAAGGCAGGAAAAAATTAAAACTTACATTAAAACCAGGAATGTTGAGTGAAAGATAGGAAGCTAAATAACGGGAAAAATTTGAGAGGTAAATTTCCGGAACCTGGTGTTCCGGCAGATGATGCATGGAAACAAATGCATACCATGCTGGTTGAAAATAATTTGACAAAGCCGGAGAAAATAGATAAACGCAGGTTGATTGCGGTGTGGCTATTCTTGTTTGTTATTGCGATCGGAGTTACCAGCTATTTATTATTAAATACAGATACCAGTAAGAAAAATATTACAACAAATGTTACAAATAAAAAGAGAACTAAATCAAATAATAATATTGTATTAAATCATGATTCAATTGAAAAAAAGACTGTAAAGAATGGTTCGATCAATGAGGATGTAACGCATAACAGTAAAACGGTTAGTCTATACAATTCAAATGAAAGAAGCGACACGAAATACTCATTAAAAAATTTAAGCAAAACAACATCAGTCAATATCACTAAATCAGAAAACAATAATAATGATCATACTATTTCAGAGGCAAATACAAATAGTAAAGCAGGGAAACAAATTATTATTGACGATTCATTAAAGAATGATGTTTCATCAAATAATAAATCAATTAGCAACAACAAAATAATTGATACTTCAATTAAAAAAAATGATCCTGCTAATACAGCAAAACCTAACAAAAAAATTATATCAGCACGTAATAATAAATTTCATTTTGGGCTTGAATGGAATGCTGATTTCTCGTTAAAAAATAATAGCAATTATTTCAATAATTATACAAGTGGCAAACAATATTATATGTGGTTGTTGCCATCAGCCTGGGCAAAATTTGATATCAATAAAAAGCATGGCGTATTGGTTAAATTCAATCCATATCAACAACAAATTGCAGGCTCACAAACAGTACATATTGAAAAGCCGTGGATAGCAAGTGTTGAGCCTGATGTTGTGACGCGTGTTATAAAAACAAATGCTATAAATATTGGCTTGAATTACACGTATCAAATCAATAAGCATTTTAGTTTGCAGGCAGGCGGCGATTATTCATTCATACAAAATGTATTATATAAAGAACAACCTGTTGAAGGTTTTTCAGGGAATGTTTTGTCTGAAAAAATTTATGCAGCAAAAAAGAAGGATGTCAACTTTGATTATATTAAACCATCTTTTTTAAATTGGAATATTGGCGTGCAATACAATGTAAAAAAGATAAGCATCGGTGCCGGTTTAAATCAATCTTTCAAAAATCTTTCTGCTGATTCAAGTTATACAGTTCGTCCTTTGAATGGTTTAATTTATATACGATACAGGTTTAAATAATTGTTGTTGTTAGTTATATCTTAAAGACATTTTTTCAGCTGAAAAAATGTCTTACTAAAAAACTTTTTCTTTTTCCAACCTTTTATAAAAAGACTGCTGTATAATAAAAGAAAGCAAATCTTATTCACAAAAAAATCCCGGTTATGAAAAAAAAATTACTACAGTTTTTTATGTTGTTTATTGCCGCAACAGCAGCAGTGACAACATTTGCACAAGCCAATCTTAAACCTGTTATTTTAGGGGACTCAATACTTTGCCCAAATTCAGGCAGCACGTTGCATACGCAAAAAATTTATAATACCTATCAATGGTATGTGCGCGATTATTTTTCTGAAGACAAAACTTTGATTAAAGGTGCCACAACAAATGAGTTGGTTGTAACCAGCGATGATGTATTAAAATATTTTTCTGTTGAAGTAAAACTAAAAGGTGTTAAGCGTACTTCTGATGAAAAATTAATTGATGGTTTAGTGTTTATTCCGCCATCAGTAAAATCAAGCGGTGACTTTAAAAATGGTCCTGGTTTTTTTGCGTTGAACATTGGTGATACCGGTCTGTTCACTTTATTAAAACCATATAACACAAACATTACATGGTATAAAAACGGCCAGCCAATTGTTGGTGCAACAAGCAATAAATTATATGTTACAACAGCGGGCACATACACCGTAAAAGGTGCACCTGCAGAATGCCCTGATTATATTCAATATCTTGGAGTTGATCTCGTGGTGAAGACGCATATAAGCAAACCAAAAATAACAGGCGACACTTTATTATGTCCTAATTCAAAAGGTACGTTGCAAACGGATGCAGGTTATGATAGTTATCAATGGTACAGGAAATGGTTTGGAACTAATGTAAAAAAACTAATTGCTGGTGCCACAACAAATACGCTTACGCTAAGTTCAGGCCATGATGTACCTGCTTATTATTCTGTTGAAGTAACAAAGAATGGCGATACACTTACATCAAAAGAGCAGTTGGTTGATGCATATGTTTTTGCAACGCCTTCTGTATTATCTGGTGGTGATTTTATTAATGGGCCGGGTTATTTTAAATTAAACCAGGGCGATACCGGGATATTTACTTTGCTGCAACCTTACGACACAAATATTACGTGGTTTAAAAATGATAAACCAATTACAGGCGCTAATCAACCAACATTAAATGTAACAACAGGAGGAAATTATACGGTGGTTGGAGCTCCTTCAGTTTGCCCGAAAAACTCACAATCTTTAGGTCTTGAATTGAGCGTTAAACTGATAACCGCATCTAAAACAATGGATGCAGTTAAGGCTGGGTTAAGCGGTAACACTATTAAACTATATCCAAACCCTGCAAAAGATTATGCATTGCTTGATGTAAGTGCATTTGCAGGTAAAAATATTACTGTAACTATTACTGCACAAGATGGAAAAACAGTTTTTACGAAACAATATGCCGATGCTGAAAGCAACATTAAAATAGATCTTGCAAATATAAAAGCAGGTGTATATTATGTAAAAGCCGGAGATAATTTAAATCAGCAAAATGTAAAGTTGGTGATATCAAAGTAAAATACCTGAACAATAAAATTTTAAAAGCACAACAATGTTTGTTGTGCTGTTTTATGAACACTTTTAATGTTGTATTCAATGATGATATAGTGAGAGGCTATCAAACAAAAACCCTCCCGAAGGAGGGTCCAATTACAAACGTAATTCGCTAACTATTGATTAGGTATAAATTCTAAACAAAAAGCTTTTCAAATATCAATCTACTAAAAAAATTTATACGCTTGTGTTTGCATTTGTATCAACAAAATCATCTTTACAAATACTATCTTGTTATGCAGATTTTTTTATCAAAACAATCTAAATAACTATAACTGCTTGCTGCAATGCCACCATTCATCAAGCCATTTCATGCTCCTGCACTTTTTCCTGTACTTTATAGTTTCCGGGCACTGGTCCGAATGATCTTACAATGCGGTTCCATAAATTAATCTGTGCAATGATCAAAGTGAGATATGCAATTTCCTGCTTTGAAAAATACTTCGATAATTCATCATGTATATGATCACTTTCCTCTTCTTCTGGCAACCTCGTTAAAATTTCTGTGAATGCAAGTGCCGCTTTTTCTTTCGGAGAATAATAAGATGTTTCTCTCCATGCAGAAAGTGAATAAAGACGTTTTTCTGTTTCACCTGCATGTATAGCTTCTTTGGAATGCATATCGAGACAATAAGCGCAACTGTTTATTTGAGAAGCTCTGAATTTTAATAGACAAACGAGCTTTTTATCCAAGCCGCTTTTGTTGAGGTACTGTTCTACATTTGATACTACCTGCACCATTCCTGCAGGCGCATCAGTAAAAGAAATTCTTTCCATGACTTTAAAATTTTTGATTCCATATAAAAACAAATAAGCCATGGAAAACGTGACAGCATTTAAGATTTATTTTCGAGTGATTTTAATTTATCCGGGTTACGTATGAAATAAATGCCCGAGATATGTCCGTTTTCAAAATTAAAAACCTGGCAGTTAGATAACTCATCATCTTTATAATATAATAATGCTGGATGATGATTTATAAAAGTTTTTTCAATGCGTATATTATTGCCGGTATAAAATTTTTTAATCAACCCAAGTATAAATTTTATAGCATGTAATTTACCTGAAACAGGATGCGTTGCTGCCGAAACTTTACCACCGCCGTCAGAGATTACAATAATGTCTTGTTGCAATAAATTTTCCAGGCGTTTTACATCAGCATTGTAAATAACTTCAATGTATTTATCAAGATAATCAGCAGGAACTATGGTACTGTCAATTGGTTTAGATTCTTTTAATTCTCGTTTAGCCCTGCTATATATTTTCCTTGAATTTTCTTCGGTAATGTGAAGCACTTCCGCTATCTCCTTATGATCGTAATCGAATGCTTCTTTTAAAATAAAAACAGCCCGTTGTTTTGCATTAAGTTTTTCCAAAAGCACCATTAAAGAATAAGAAAGAATTTCTTTCCTGGTGATTGGTGCATCTGCTGTTTCAGTTACAACTGGTTCTGGCAACCATTCTCCCGGGTATTGACTGATAATCTTTTTTTGCTTTTTTTTAAAATTGATTGACAGGTTAATAACCGTGCGGATAAAGTATGCTTTTTTATTTTCAATGGCTTCAGCAGCTGTATTTGATAATTTGAGGTAAGCATCCTGTACGATATCTTTTGCATCTTCATAAGAGCCCAAAATGTTATAGGCATAGGTGGTTGCCAAATTGCGAATATCTTCCATAACTATGTTATTAAAGAACACATAAATAAATGGACTGTGTTCAAAATATAGCGAAGGTAAACGATGAGTAAAATTTACTCTGCGGAAAAATCTATTTGATGGAATGTTAACTTTCTGATTCGTTGTTTATGCAAACAAAAAAAATGGATATTCATAAAATTATAGCACCTAAAATCATATATGCATGTAAGATAGTTGTAGTGAAATATTATAAACACAGCATATACTATAATAGTTTTAAATTAAGCCAATCGTTTACCGGGTATGTCTTTTAGATTTTTCATTTCAGCAATGTTGGTTTAAAAATTGCATAACTGTCGTTAACAAAATCAGGTTTATGAAAACAAAACTCTGCTTTGCTCTCCTTATTCCGGCATTAATGTTACTTAGTTGTAAAAAAGATATGCAGCAAACCGGCATTGTTTCAGCAGGTACCCAATCTAACTATTCAACTGATGGCGTGCTTACGGTGCAGGTGTCAATAAATCCTCCTGTTACAGCTCAATCATTTATACCAAATACTGCGGGCGGAAATGTATCATACACTGGCTACGACATGAGTGCATCCAAGCTTATTTATATTGATAATTTCCAGGTTACCGCTACGTATCCTTGTATTTCTGTTATTGGAGGCGTTGCAAATACAAATGGTCAAACTTCATTACCTATAAATACCCAGATGTTTGCAGGTCAGCCGCATAATATTCCGATTAGTATTGTCTACAACAATGTAGATAGCAACACCACCCCAACAATTACAACCTGCATGCTTAACCTAGTGAATTATCACACTGGAGATTTTACTAATTGTACGTTGCAGGTAGATAAAAAATCAGGATCTGCATTTTCAATGTGTCTTGTAAATAATATAGCACAAATCACCTTTCAAAATCCTTCAACATATAAAGTAATGAATAACGGTTATGTTGAATTTGCTGAAATAGTATTGACTGGAGACACTTCCTGGACTTTGAATTCGCTGCCTTTAAATTATTATTTCTCTGACTTTAGTATTGGTAATTATCCAACCAAGGTAATGGTGAAATATGATGGAAATACAATTGGCCGTGACACTGTTCTATCTGGCCATGAGGCAGTAGTGCCAATTAAAAGAGGATTTGAACATATAGCAGGCCAGTCAGAAATATTAAAAATATATGGTTATAATATGTCGGTGAATCCTGGTGGGTTTTTTATAACTGAAATGGGAGATTTAAGCGGGCTTTCATGGAAAGATGGTCTTGGTGGCTTGATACCGGGACGACTGAATGCTCAATTTTATAAAGAGCAAGCTGGCTCGTCAAGCTTGCATAATTACCAATAGTTGTTTTCAGCACAGTAAAAGTTAGATATTAGATACAGGTTTATAAGAGCTTATTATAAAAAATATCAAAAAAATTCAATAAAAGCTTGTATGATTAACACAATACGCATAACTTCGCGCTCCCAAATTAAAAGTTTGGCTTGGATATGTCGCAAAGAATCAGAATAAAATTAAAGTCATACGATCACAATCTGGTAGATAAATCTGCAGAGAAGATTGTAAAAACAGTACGCAGCACAGGTGCCGTTGTAACAGGCCCTATTCCGCTTCCAACTCATACAAGAATTTTTACTGTTCTCCGTTCGCCGCACGTGAACAAAAAGAGCCGTGAACAATTTCAGTTGGCTACTCATAAACGCTTATTGGATATCTATACTTCTTCATCAAGAACAGTAGATGCACTAAGCAAGCTTGATCTGCCTTCAGGTGTTGAGGTTGAGATAAAAGCGTAAAACAGTGATTCGCTTTATAAGTGGATCTTAAAAAAATAGTTCTTATAAATAATCATCTGTCAATTCTAAAAATAGAAAAAAACAGCTCTGAAATAAATTATAAACCATGAGATTAAAAGCATTTCACCGAAATTCTTTTAATCCTGAAAATCATGGTTCTGAAATATAAACAAGCCCTTCGAGGTTTGTTTACTTCCGGTACTTCTCTTCCCGAATACTTTCGGGAAAACAAAAGAAAAGGTCGGCGGCAAACAGGGGATTGAAGTCCTGAAAAATCAGGAATGTCCTTACAACCATGCGGGGCTAAAACCGCAAATAAATGAAAGGAATTATTGGAAAAAAGATCGGGATGACCAGCATCTTCACTCCTGACGGCAGGCAAACAGCCTGTACCATTATTGAAGCTGGCCCCTGTACAGTAACCCAGGTTAAAACAAAAGACTCTGACGGTTATTCTTCTCTTCAGTTAGCATTCGGCGATAAAAATGAAAAGCACTCCATCAAAGCTGAAACCAATCACTTTGCAAAAGCTAACACTGCTCCAAAAAAATTCGTAAAAGAATTTCGCAATTATACTTTAGAAAAAGCTTTAGGTGAGACTATTACCGTTGACATTTTTGCTGAAGGCGAAAAAGTTGATGTTGTTGGAACAACAAAAGGTAAAGGTTTCCAGGGCGTTGTAAAGCGTCATGGTTTTCATGGTGTAGGTGGTCAATCTCATGGCCAGCACGATCGTTCAAGAGCACCAGGTTCTATCGGTAATTCTTCTGATGCTTCACGTGTATTTAAAGGTGTGCGTATGGCTGGAAGAATGGGCAGTGACCGCGTTAAACTTAAAGGGCTAAAAGTTGTAAAAATATTTTCTGATAAAAATTACATTCTTATCAGCGGTTCTGTACCGGGTCATAACGGCTCTATTGTTTTAATTCAGAAATAATATAATTAGAAGAAATGCAAGTTGACGTTTTAAATATAAAAGGTGAGAAAACCGGCAGAACATTGGAGCTTCCTGATGATATTTTCGGTATCGAACCAAATGATCACGTGATCTATCTTGCTGTTAAACAATTCCAGGCTGCACAACGCCAGGGAACACACAAGGTAAAAACACGTGCTGAAGTACAAGGTGCAAGCCGAAAGCTACACAAACAAAAAGGCACCGGTGGTTCCAGAAAAGGTAATATCCGTAATCCTTTATATAAAGGTGGTGGTACTATATTCGGGCCTAAACCGCACAGCTATGATTTTAAATTGAACAAGAAAGTAAAAGACCTCGCTAAAGTGAGTGCTTTATCATATAAAACAAAGAGCAATGCACTTTTTGTTGTAGAAGATTTTCAGTTTGAAGCACCTAAAACAAAACAGGTTGCAGAAGCTTTAAAAAGCTTGTCATTAAGTGGTAAAAAAGCACTGTTTGTTGTGGATGAATTAAATGAAAATTTATACCTGAGTTTACGCAACATATCAAAAGTTCAAAGTTGTGCTTTAACAGATTTGAACACTTATGATATAGTAAATGCAGATGCCTTGATATTGACTGAGAATGCTGCAAAAATTTTTACCGAAGAAGCTGAAGAAGTAACAGCAGATTAATTGAATAACATTTCAATAAAAGAAAAATGCAATTAGCAGAAGTTTTAATAAAACCTATTCTTACAGAAAAAGCAAATGCACAACAGGAAAAGTTGAAGCGCTATGCTTTTAAAGTAAACCGCAAGGCTAACAAGTTGGAAATTAAAAAGGCAGTGGAAGAATTTTACGGAGTTTCTGTGGTAAATGTAAATACATTGGTATCTCCGGGAAAAAATAAAACCAAGTTTACAAAAGCAGGTTTTATAAAAGGTGTAAGACCGGCTTACAAGAAAGCATTGGTTACACTGGCAGAAGGTGATAACATTGATTTATACGCTAATATTTAAGAGTTATTAATTAATAATTATTAATTAAAAAAATGGCACTAAAGAAATTTAAACCGGTTACAGCAGGAACGCGTTGGAGAATTGGTAACGCATATGCGGAAATAACTACCAATGAGCCTGAAAAAAGTTTATTGGAACCGCAGCACCAAAAAGCCGGGCGTAATGTGCAGGGGCATCGCTCCATGCGTTATAAAGGAGGCGGACATAAAAAGAAATATCGCATTATTGATTTTAAAAGAAATAAGAAAAATATTGAGGGTAAGGTTCAATCTATTGAGTATGATCCAAATCGCTCTGCATTTATAGCTTTAATAGAATATACTGACGGTGAAAAAAGGTACATTATCGCTCCTCAAGGTTTGCAGGTTGGTGCATCCGTACTTTCCGGTGATGCTGTTGCGCCTGAAATTGGCAATGCACTTCAGTTAAAAAGTATGCCGCTTGGTACCAATGTACATAATGTTGAAATGCAGCCTAATCAGGGTGGCAAACTTGTACGAAGCGCAGGTTCAACCGCTCAGCTTACAGCTAAAGAAGAAAAACATGCTGTATTAAAAATGCCTTCAGGTGAATTAAGAAGGGTTTTAATTAATTGTTATGCAACAGTTGGTGTTGTTTCAAACAGCGATCACAATTTGCAAACAATGGGTAAGGCCGGAAGAAACAGGTGGAGAGGTATTCGCCCTCGTACCCGCGGTGTTGCGATGAACCCGGTTGATCACCCGATGGGTGGTGGTGAAGGTAAAGCTTCAGGCGGCCATCCAAGAAGCAGAACAGGTAAATATGCTAAAGGACAAATAACCAGGAAACGTGGTAAGGCAAGCAATAAGCTAATACTTCAACGTAAAAATGGTAAAAAACTGGCTAAATAATTATAAATCGTAAATCTGAATATAAATGGGTCGTTCGATTAAAAAAGGTCCTTATGTTGACGTAAAACTGGATAAAAAAGTTTTAAATATCAACGAGGGTAAAAACAAAAAATCAGTGATTAAAACATGGAGTCGTCGCTCTACTATTACACCTGATTTCGTTGGTCATACTTTCGCTGTTCATAATGGAAACAAATTTATTCCGGTGTACGTAACAGAATTCATGGTTGGACATAAGTTAGGCGAGTTCGCCCCTACCAGGAACTTCAGAGGACATTCAGGAAGCAAATAATTAAGAATTAAGAATGATGGGTAATGAATAAAAATTCATAATTCGTATTCGCAATTAAATAAAAATGGAAGCAGTAGCTAAACTTAAAAATTATCCCACGGGCCCGCGCAAAATGCGTTTACTGGCTGATGTTATTCGTGGCATGCAAGTTGAAAAAGCGCTTGGTATTTTAGAGCATCATCCGCAACACAGTGCAACACCTTTAGCAAAGCTTTTAAGAAGTGCTATTAATAACTGGGAACAGCACAATACTGATAAAAGCGCAGCTGATGCAAACCTGGTTGTAAAAACTGTTTTTGTGGATGGCGGAAGGGTTCTGAAACGTATGCGCCCTGCACCACAGGGCCGTGGTTACAGGGTTCGCAAACGCAGCAATCATGTAACAATAATTGTTGATTCAAAAAATTAATAAAAAAGTATAAACCTTAATATGGGTCAAAAAGCAAATCCAATTGGTAACCGGTTAGGCATCATCCGGGGATGGGAAAGTAACTGGTATGGCAGCAAAAAAGATTTTGCCACCAAGCTTATAGAGGATAATAAAATCAGAAATTATCTTAATGCTCGTATCAATAAAGGCGGCATTTCAAAAATCGTTATTGAGCGTACTTTAGGTAAACTGATTGTAACTATACACACATCTAAGCCAGGTATTATAATTGGAAAAGGTGGTGGTGAAGTTGACAGAATCAAAGAAGAATTGAAGAAGTTAACAAGCAATGAAGATGTTCAAATCAACATATTGGAAATCCGCCGCCCCGAACTGGATGCAACCATAGTTGGAGAAAACATTGCACGACAAATTGAAAACCGTATTAATTATAAAAGAGCTATTAAGATGGCAATTGCTTCCTCACTCCGCATGGGCGCCGAAGGAATCAAAGTAAAAGTTGCCGGCCGCTTGGGCGGAGCTGAAATAGCACGTACAGAAGAAATAAAACAAGGCCGTACACCGCTTCATACGTTTCGTATGGATATTGATTATGCAAGTGTGTTTGCCCTTACAGTATATGGCAAAATAGGTATTAAAGTATGGATTTGTAAAGGTGAGGTTTTAGGAAAAAGAGAATTGAATCCAAACTTCATTGGTGGTAAGAATGAAGGTGGCGATCACAGAGAAAGAAGACCAGGTGGTGACAGGGATAGAGGAAATGATCGTGGCGATCGCGGTGGCCGTGGTGGTGCTGATAACAGAGGCGGTGGCGGAAGAAGAGACAACAGGAGATAAAAGCTTTAGCCATTTGATGATGGCTTGAAAACAAATAAAATTATTAATGCCGATAGCTAAAAAGCTAAAAGCTAAAAGCTGAAGAAATGTTACAGCCAAAGAGGTCAAAACACAGAAAAGCACAGAAAGGTAGAATTCGCAGCGTTGCTAAAAGAGGTACTTCTATTGCTTTTGGTTCTTACGGATTAAAATCTTTGGAACCAATATGGTTAACAAACCGCCAAATTGAAGCTGCCCGCCAGGCATTGACAAGATCAATGAAGCGTGAAGGTAATGTATGGATACGCATTTTTCCCGATAAGCCAATTACCCGTAAGCCACTTGAAGTAAGAATGGGTAAGGGTAAAGGTAATCCGGAGTTTTGGGCTGCTGTTGTAGAACCGGGCCGTATTTTATTTGAATGCGATGGTGTGAGTTTACAAACAGCAAAGGAAGCAATGCATTTGGCTTCTCAAAAGCTGCCTATTAAAACACAGTTTGTATCAAGAAGAGATTTATAGTATTAAATAAACGTTTAGAAAATGGCTGATAGAATTGATTTTAATAAAAGCTTGAAAGATCTTAATGAAAATGATCTTAAAGCCCGTATTTCAGAAGATAAACTACGCTTAAAAAAGCTGGAATTTGCACATGCTATTTCACCGCTTGAAAATCCTTTAAGTATTCGCAGCCTCCGTAAGGATATTGCACGTTTAAGAACTGAATTAAAAAACAGAACATTACAAGCATAATATAATGTCAGAAGAAACAAAATCAGCGGAAAGAAATTTACGCAAAACGAGAACCGGTGTAGTACGAAGTAATAAAATGGATAAAACCATTACCGTTACTGTTGAAAGAAGGGTAAAGCATCCTATCTACGGAAAGTTTGTAAAGAAAACAACCAGTTTCCATGCTCACGATGAAAAGAATGAGTGCACTATTGGAGATATAGTTAAAATAATGGAAACACGTCCGCTAAGTAAAACTAAACGTTGGCGTTTGGTTGAAGTGGTTGAAAAAGCTAAATAGTAATTAACTGCTCAAAGCCAAAAGCTTGAGCTAAAAGCTAATAAAAATGATTCAGCAGGAAAGTCGTCTTAACGTAGCAGATAACAGCGGTGCAAAAGAAGTTTTATGTATTCGCGTGTTAGGAAACAGCGGCCAGGATTATGCTAAGATTGGAGATAAAATAGTTGTTACGGTAAAAGATGCAATCCCCAGCGGTGGTGTAAAAAAAGGAACTGTATCAAAAGCAGTAATTGTACGTACAACTAACAAATTAAGAAGAAAAGACGGCTCTTATATCAGGTTTGATGATAATGCAGTTGTTTTACTAAATGCATCTGATGAACCAAGGGGAACCCGCATTTTCGGGCCGGTTGCAAGAGAATTAAGAGATAAAGGATACATGAAAATAATATCGTTGGCACCGGAAGTTTTATGAGCTGAATAGCAAACTAAAAGTTGAAGGGAGTGACACAACGAAGTTGAAGAAAGATATATAGCTGACTTCATAAATAAAAAAAATGAGTAACAGATTTAAGCCGAAGTTTAATATTAAAAAGGGAGACATGGTTATTGTTATCTCCGGTAACAGTAAGCCGCGTAAAGAAGATGGTAAAACCATATATAAACCACGTAAGGTTTTAAAAGTTCTTCCTGATGATGCGAGGGTTGTAGTAGAAGGTGTTGGAATCATGACACGTCATACAAAACCTTCAGCACAAAATACTAAAGGCGGGCTTGTAAAAACAGAAGCACCTATTCATATCAGCAATGTAATGTTATGGGATGCCAAAGCCGGCGCACCAACAAAGGTGAAACGTACCCGCAATGAAGATGGAAAATTAGTTCGTACTGCAAAAAAATCAGGGGAGGTAATTAAATAATGAGTACCGAGAAATACGCTCCAAGGTTAGCGAAAAAATACAAAGATGAAGTTGTGCCTGCATTGGTTAAGAAATTTGGATATACCAGTGTAATGCAAACTCCTAAGTTAGAAAAGATAGCTATTAACCGTGGTGTTAATGGTGCAGTATCAGATAAAAAATTAGTTGAAGTAGCGGTTGAAGAACTGTCGCAGATAACAGGCCAGAAAGCAGTAGCCACTTTCAGCAAAAAAGATATTTCAAATTTCAAACTTCGTAAAGGAATGCCCATTGGTGCAAAAGTTACTTTACGTGGTGTAAAAATGTATGAATTTCTTGACAGGTTGATTTCTGTTGCATTGCCGCGTGTACGCGATTTTAAAGGTATTAATGACAAATCTTTTGATGGTCGTGGTAATTATACTTTAGGAATTACCGAACAAATCATTTTTCCTGAAATTGACATCGACAAAGTGAATAAGATCACCGGTATGGATATAACGTTTGTTACCTCAGGTGAAAATAATGAACAAGCATATGAATTATTAAAAGAATTAGGTATGCCTTTCAAAAAAACAAATAATTAAGCAAAATAATTATGGCTAAAAAATCAATTGAAGCAAGGCAAAGAAAAAGAGAACGAATGGTTGCACAATATGCTGCTAAACGTGCTGCTTTAAAAGAAGCTGGTGATTATCCGGCATTGGACAAATTACCAAGAAATGCCTCACCGGTTCGTTTAAAAAATCGCTGCCAGTTAACCGGTCGCCCACGTGGTTATGTTGGATATTTCGGTGTTTCAAGAAATGTTTTCAGAGACATGGCGCTTAACGGCAAAATACCAGGTGTAAAAAAAGCAAGCTGGTAAATTCAATTACAATTACAATTTTTTTATAATGATGGTAACTGATCCTATAGCAGATTTTCTTACAAGAGTTCGCAACGCGCAAATGGCTGGCCATCGTGTTGTAGAAATTCCTGCTTCTAATTTAAAAAAGCGTATCACCGAAATTTTGTACGAGCAGGGATATATCCTTAAGTACAAATTTGAAGATGATAATAAACAGGGCTTTATTAAAATAGCACTTAAATACGATTCGCAAAGCAAACAGCCGGCTATCCGCTCTTTAGAAAGAGTCAGCCGTCCTGGCCTGCGCCAATATTCAAAACCTGCAGATTTTAAAAGGGTTATTAATGGTTTAGGTATTGCTATTGTAAGCACATCAAAAGGTGTAATGACTGATAAGCAGGCGAAAGCACAGAATGTAGGTGGTGAGGTTTTATGTTATATTTCGTAAAGATTAAATTTAAATTATTATATGTCACGTATAGGTAAAGCTCCCGTTGCTGTTCCAGGTGGTGTTACAATAAACATTGGTAAAGACAACGTAGTAACTATTAAGGGGCCAAAAGGAGAATTAAAAGAAGCAATTGACAGGGATATAACCGTTGAATCTGCAGATGGTGTTTTGAATTTATCAAGACCTACCGACCAGATTCGTCACCGTGCAATGCATGGCTTGTACAGAGCATTAATTGCAAATATGGTGAAAGGTGTTACCGAAGGATATAAAAAAGAACTTGAATTGGTTGGTGTAGGTTATAAAGCTTCTAACCAGGGTAATCTTCTTGATCTTTCTTTAGGTTATTCTCACAATATAATTTTTGAAGTACCTAAAGAATTAA
>JBDUBY010000040.1:0-26768 GCA_040003735.1 Parafilimonas sp. | reverse complement strand
GCGTTAGTTTCAGTGCGACAAGATTTTTCGCACGGAGGTAACAGAGTCAACAGAGTTAATTTCTAATTTGTCTCTTAACTCTGTGCGACAATCTATATTACATTCGTTTATAAATAATATTACTTAGGTATGAAATCAATTTTATTAGCATTTCTTGCATTGTATGTAACCAATGTATTTGCACAAACCAAACGTCCGCTTAATCCATCAGATTATATGCGCTATGTTGATGTAACTGATCCGCATGTTTCGCCTGATGGTAAATGGTGCGCTTATACAATTACAACAGTTGATACATCAAAGGATGAACGCAACAGTGATTTATGGATGGTGAGTTGGGATGGAAAAGATAATGTGCAATTAACCAACAGTGCTGAAGATGAAAACACAGCACGGTTTAGTCCTGACAATAAATACATTTCTTTTTTATCATCGCGTTTTGCCGATGATGACGATAAACATACCGATGATGCTGCCACACAACTTTGGCTAATGAATCGTTTAGGTGGCGAAGCGATAAAAATCAGTGATGTAAAAAATGATATCGAAGATTATGTATGGAGTCCCGATGGAAAAAAGATTTTATTAGTAATGGATGATATTGATTATTCAGATACATCAGCATCAGGCAATCGTTTGCCTTATGTAATTACACGCTATCATTTTAAACAGGATATTGAAGGTTATCTTGATAACCGCAAAACACATTTGTATTTGCTTGATGTTGCAACACATGATATTGACACACTTACTTCCGGAAATTACAATGAAGAGCAAGCTGTATGGAGCCCCGATGGAAAAAAGATCGCATTTGTAAGTAATCATTCAGAAGACCCTGATAGAAATGAAAATGATGATATTTTTATTATGAATGCAATGCAAGGTGCGGTGCCTTATCAACTCACAACATGGAAAGGTGAAGACACACATCCGCAATGGAGCCCTGATGGAAAATATATTACTTACATGCAAAGCAGCAGCGATGAAAATTTTACAATGTATGGTGAAGATGTATTAGCTGTTATTTCTGCAAGCGGTGGCAAACCCAATTTAATTTCTGCATCATTCGATAAACAATTATCGGCGCCACGATGGAGTAAAGATGGAAAAGAAGTTATTGCATTAATGGAAGACGACAGGCAACAAAAAGTTGTTTCTTTCAATGTTGCAACAGAAAAATATACAAAGCTTGCAGACGGTGAAAAAGTTTTTTGGAACGCAGAATTAAATCAATCAAACGGAGATTGGCTTGTTACAATGACTGATCCGCAAACACCAAATGAATTATATGCTTTAGAAAAAAATGGTTTGCGAAGATTAACACATGCAACAGATTCTTTTCTTGCACCAATTCAATCAATAAAAGTGGAAGGCTTTCAAAGTAAAACCAGTGATGGCAATTTGGTGTCAGGAATTTTATATCGTCCTTCAAATGCGCCTGCCAATACAAAGCTGCCTTTGATCATGTACATACATGGCGGCCCTGTTGGCCAGGATGATTATGAATTTGATATGGAACGAAATATACTTGCTGCTGCAGGTTATGCAGTTGCTGGTGTAAACTATCGCGGCAGCAGTGGAAGAGGCAAAGATTATATACGCGCTATTTATGGTGATTGGGGCAATAAAGAAGTAAAAGATATTCTTGGTGCCGTTGATTATTTGGTTGCACAAGGCATAGCAGATTCAAGCAAAATGGCAATTGCAGGATGGAGTTATGGCGGCATTCTTACTGATTATACTATTGCAACAACAACATGTTTTAAAGCAGCATCAAGTGGTGCGGGCAGCGCATTGCAATTAAGCATGTATGGTGTTGATGAATATGTAACGCAGTATGAAACAGAGTTAGGCCCGCCATGGAAAAATCCTGATCTCTGGATCAAATTATCGTATCCGTTTTTTCATGTTGATAAAATAAAAACGCCAACATTATTTATGGCAAGCCAGAAAGATTTTAATGTGCCATCAGTTGGTGCAGAACAAATGTACCAGGCATTTAAAAGTGTTGGCATTCCAACAGAACTTGTAATTTATCCGGGGCAATATCATGAAATAACAATACCAAGTTATATGCAGGATAGGTTTACCCGTTACATAGATTGGTTTGGAAAATACTTGAAGTAACAAATATTAAGCTGCCTTACAAGCAGCTTTTTTTTATTGTTATGATATCAGCAATAGTATTGCAATTAAGCACCGTTGTGTCACTCCTTTGTGCTGAATATTTTCATGGCAGCATTAAATTGAAAGCTGCTATATATCCTCTCTGTAATCAATTTCAATTTTAAGAATATCTTTAATCAATATAAACTGCGCTATGAAATATTTATACAACTCGCTTCTCTTGTGCGTTGCACTATTTTGTTCTTTAAAAAGTATTAGCCAAACTGATATTGTTCCAAAAGGTTTAATCAATCCTTCTTATGGATTAAATGGTGGAAATGTTACTGCTGTAACTTGTGTAACTACTGACAACTATATTTATGCTGGCGGGTCATTCAATAACACAATTGATTTTGATATTACTGCGGATACATTCAATTTGTCTTCAACATTTAGGCAAAATATTTTTATTGCTAAATACGATAAACAATTGAAGTTAATTTTTGCATTTAAGCTTAGTGGTTTTTCTGGCTTTGATGGCATTGATGTAATTACTACAGATAAGGATGACAACATTTGTGTGGCTGGCCATTTTGAAGGAACGCTTGATTTTGATCCTGGTCCAAACACGGCAACTTTAACTACAACTGATTATGTTTATAATCTATTTTTTGCCAAGTATGATCGTAATGGCAATTTCATTTTCGCTAAACAAATCACTTCAAGTTCAACTAATAATACAAGCTATATAACGGCAATAAAGACTGATAATTATTCAAACATTTTTATTGCCGGTTATGGAAAGCCGCAAAATTTGGATTTTGATCCCGGTCCTAAAGTGGCACATGCACAAAGTCATGGAGGTGATGATGCTTTTTTTTGCAAATACGATGCAGCAGGAAATTATGTATTTGCAAAAGCTGTTGGCAGTTCGTTAGATGATGAATGCTCAGGTTTAGCATTAAATAAAAATAAAGACATCATTATAACAGGCAGTTTTAGTTATGTTGATAATGATTTTGATCCTAATGCAGGTAAAGTAACACTTCCCTACAAAGGTGGTAATGATGCATTCATTGGCATCTATGATTCTTTGGGCAATTATAAATATGCTTTCTCTTTTGGCGGGGCAAAAGATGATTTCGGGAGCAGCATTACAACTGACAACGACAGCAACATAATTGTTTCCGGATCGTTTTATGGCAGCGTTGATTTCGATCCGGATAGTGGAGTTGTAAAAAAATTAAGCGATATAGATAATGATTATTTTTTAGCGAAATACAACAGTACAGGTGAGTTGATTTTTGTAACGACTATGCGTACAACACCAGGCGGTTTATCAGTGATCACAGATAGCAATAAAAATATTTATTTGAGTGGCAATTTTGAAAAGGTTATAGCATTTACATCAACAGATTCTTTAATTTCAAGAGGTGGCTATGACGGCTTTTGGGCGAAATATTCAGCAAGAGGAATTTATACATCTTCAAACCAAATAGGAGGAAATAATTTTGATGATGCAAGCAGTTTAAGTTTGATTAACGATAAGCAATTATTCATTACGGGATATTTTGCAGATACATGTTATTTCAATTCATCAAAAACGAAACGGTTAACAACCGTCAGCGCTGTTCCTTATGTAGCTGTTTATAATGTGCAAAACAATAATAATCTTTCTGCAAATGCATTCGGTACATACAGATCATTCAATGTTCAATCATCTATTGTAAAAATGGCGCATGATATACAAGGCAACACGTATGTTGCCGGTACATTTCAAGGCATTGTTGATTTTGATCCTGGCATTAAACAATATTTTTTAACCTCATCGCAAGATGCACGTTCTGAACTTGAATATGGAGAATATCCTAATGACATATTTTTTGCTAAGTATAATTTTAATGGCAAGCTTGTTTTTGCAAAACAAATAACCGGTACAAAAGGGCAAACTCCTATTTCAATTGCTGTTGATGAAGGCCATAATATTTATTTAGCCGGCAGTTTTGAAGGCAATTCTGATTTTGATCCTGGAATTGATTCTGTTATTTTATATTTTAAGGACTTTCATTACAAAAGTAATTTTATAGCCAAATACGATTCTTCAGGTAATTACATTTTTGCAAAGCCAATTTATATTGATGGCAGTATGAGTGGTTTTACTATTGATAAACAAAGAAACATATACATAGCTGGAAATTTTAGTTCGGGTTATTTTGATCCTTTACATGACACAAGTAAAATTTCTTCACCAAACTATTATATCTATTTCGCTAAATATAATAATGAAGGAAATTATGTTTACTTAAAAAAAATTGGCCAGCAAAACCAGGCGCAGCGATTTGATGCCCTTGGTAACATTAAAATTAACAGCAAAGGCAATATTTTAATTTCTGGTACAGTTATAGGTTCACAGGTTGATTTCGATCCGGGCCCTAATACTTATAATATAAATTCCGGGAATGGATATGCCCTTTATATAGCTTCTTATACACCTGCAGGAAAATTTTTATTCGAAACGAATTCCACATCCTATTCCGGCTCTCAGGCAGATGGTGAAATTTTACGAATAGATAATAACGATAATATAATTATGTGTGGACCTTTTGATGGAAAGATAAAAGTTGATCCGCGAATTGATACAGTAATTACAGGTGCAATTGGCGCTTCCTCCTATTTCTTTATAAAGTACAATGCTGATGGATATCCTCTTTTCGTAAACACTATAACTTCTGATAGTTATCTTACTGGAAGTTTTGATATTGAATCAATGGTTGTTGATAATGGAAAAAATGTTTACATAGGTGGATATTTACAAGGTAAAGTTGATTTTGATCCAGGGCCTAATACAGTTTATTTAAGCTCAGATGAATCAATGCATAGCATCACTAATATTTACCTTGCTAAATATGATTCATCTGGAAATTATGAGTACGCTTACAACTTTGCACCAATTGATTCTGTTTTTGGAAGAAGAGCTGCTGTGCCTGACATTTGGGTAAATAAAAACAGCGAAATAACATTGGGTGTAAACACTAACGGCACAATAGATTTTGATCCGGGGCCTGATACTTTTTATTATCATCCACCGTTCAATATCTATCCAACACTGAATGAAAGTTTTTCATTTGTATTAGTAAAATTTAAACAAACACAAACTGTAAAACCATTTACAATTTTTGCATCAACATTAAAACCTGATGCTGATAAAATCAAAACATTTAATTTAAACAAGTTTGCGAAGTATTTAAAGTAATGTTTTTTTAAAAATCGTATTCAATACCATTACTAATGCTATAATTTAAATTTGGTGTTGATGCTGCAGGCCTGCTGTCATACAAATAATACCAGGCAGTGGTAAATGATAAATGTTTAACTATTTTAAACTTTATACCTAATTCATTTAAAATGCGAAAATCTGAAGGGTTATTGTAAAGTGGCTGATAAAAAACGGTGCCTGTTATTTCTGTATTAGTTGAAGGTTTATATGTTGCAGTAACATAGCTGCTGCTTCTTATATCATGATGATAAATTTCTGGCGTGGTTGCCTCTTCTTCATACTCATACATTGCAGAAGTTCCTGCATATAGTGCTAATTTCTTTTTGTCGCTTAGTTTAAAGCGAGGACCGGTGCCTGTAAGTAAACGCAGCTTGATACCGGTAACATTATTTTGCTGCAGTTGAGTAAACACTTCCCAGCGTAAAAACTTATTTACTTTATAATTATAACGCAGGTGATAAAAAAGATTATCAGATAAAGTTTGTCCGCTTCCTTTTAAAAAATTATAATTTCCAAGAAACAGGTATAAACTTTTTGCTGCTTTATATTCAACATGTGCAGTTAAGTTAACGTTTACAACCTGCACTGCATTTTTCTGAAACAAAAAATTTGAGCCAAAACTTCCAAGCCATCCAATGGTGTCGCTTTGCAGCCGCTGACTTTCAACATTTATTATTTGTGCTGATGTAATAAAAGGCAATAAAATAATACTTGTAATAAAAATAAAACGCATGCAGCAAGATAATAAACTCAGGCATCTTTATTATCATGATCAGGCACAGTAAACTTAAATCCTCATCTGTTCATGTAATCTTAAATAAATTGTATGCGGTTAATAACAATGATCTCAGCACTTTTTGTTTGCAGTATGTCAACTGTCTTTTGTCAAAAGCCTGTTGTGTTTGGTAAAAATATTATCAGCACAGGCATGTACGAAACGCATCCTGCATTTTCGCCTTCGGGCGATACAGTTTATTTTTTAAGATGTATTGCAGATATGAGCGTTTGCACAATTTATTCTTCCGTTAAAAAAAATAATACTTGGTCAACACCGCAAGTTGTTTCGTTCTCAGGTCAATACCAGGATGTTGATCCATTTGTTACAAAAGATGGCAACGCATTTTATTTTGCTTCAAATCGCCCCGTAAAAAAAGGCGATGCAATAAGAGAAGATTGGGATGTTTGGAAAGTTGATAAAATAAATGGCGAATGGGGCGAACCTGTTCATCTTGATTCACCAATTAATACAATTGGCAATGAATATTTTCCAACGATTGCCGATAATGGTAATTTATATTTTGGCTCATCGCGTGATGGTGGAAAAGGCGGCGCAGATATTTATATGAGTAAGCTGGTTGATGGCAAATATTCTTCTGTAGAAAATCTTGGTGATTCAATCAACACAAAAGGGAATGAATATGAACCATACATTTCGCCTGATGAAAGCTTCATGATATTTATGGCAACGCCGGATCGTATCACAAATGCAGATTTTTATGTTAGCTATAATCGCAATGGTACATGGATAAAAGCCGTTAAACTTGATGCTGCAAATTCACCTGCAACTGATTGGGGCGGCAAGATGAGCCGTGATGGAAAATGTTTTTATTTTGGCAGTACGCGAACAAGTATTGATCAAACAACTCCTTCGTTACCGCAAAAAGAAAGCACACAACAATTCAATAAAAGATTGAATGAACCTGGTAATAGTTTAGGTGATATTTATTTTATTAAAACTTCTGATTTGCATTTGCAGCATTAATTATGTTGAATGATTTTTAATTGCTGAATGGCTGCCGGATAGAAGCGAAAAGCCCGGCGAAGATTTGTGCGTTGGCTTTGTGCCGGACTTGCAGCGAATAGCCGGAACGACTGCTGATTTTTATTCTGCAGATGACAGCCCCAACTATTAAGTTTGCTTTTTAAAATTTTGTATGAGTTTATTATTGGGTCGTGATGTTTTTGGCGATGTTGCCAATGCAGGAAATGTTTTATCAAAAGATGAAGCGTATAATTTGTTTAATGATTGGGTGAAAAATTCGCGGTTGCAATTGCACATGAAACAGGTTGCGGCATTGATGTATGCATGGGCGAAGGAGAAAGAAAATTTAAATGATGCAGATGTTTGGCGTTGGGAACTTGCGGGTTTATTGCATGATGCGGATTGGGATCAGTGGCCGGAAACACACTGTAAAAAAATTATTGAGGAGTTGGAAAAACGAAATGTTGATCCTGAAATTATACATGCGATCGCAAGTCATGGCCATTTGCATTTTGGTGTTGAACCGCATACAAAAATGGATAAAATGTTATATGCTTTTGATGAGTTAAGCGGGTTAATTCACGCATATTCTTTAATGCGGCCAAATGGTTATGAAGCGATGGATGTAAAAGGAGTGAAGAAGCGTTTGAAAGAAAAATCTTTTGCAGCAAATGTTTCAAGAGATGATATTAACGATGCATGTGAAAGAGCAGGAATAAATTTAGATGAATTGATTGCATTTATTATTCCTGTGCAAACAAAAGTTGAATAAAGTTTTTCGCACAGAACTAACGGAGTACACAGAGTTTTTTCTCTTTTTCTGTTATCTCTGCTTGCTCTGTGAGCAACTATCAATTCACAACTGTTGTATCAATAAGTTTTATTGTTCGCGCAACATCATCATATTCTGTTGCGCGAATTGTTTTCAGCAAAAGATCTGTTAGTGCGCCGGGTGATTTTATTTTTCTTCCTATTAAACTTACTGTTGTGTCTATTTGTTTAATTAAAATATTTTTTTGTTCGTCATTCATATTTGCAATCAACACTGCATTTGTCCATGAAGCATCCCTGGCTTTATCAATGCTGAAATTTAATACTGCCATTTGTTTTCCGTTGGCAACTTTCATTAAGAACCGCATCGGCAACCAAACCTCGCAAAGGCATTCCTGTATATCATCAATCAATGAACTTATTAAACTATTAATTCGATAAAAATCATTTTGCAATGCATGAATTGCGTTGCCCGGCGCAACTTCTGCAGCAGCAATTGCAAGATCAAGATTGATGTGTGTATTAATGCCGATCAACAAATGTTGCAACACAATCAATGGATTTTCAGAGCATGAATCAAACGCTTCTTTCCACGACAAAGAACAAACAGCTTTTGAATAATAAGCAGCGTAAGCATTCAAATAACGTTGCGCAAAAATCATATCCAGCTTTTCCATTCTTGCGCCATCTTCAAAATTATTTGCATTGATGTTTGCAGTTACGGCAACCGTCATTCTCTTATACAAAGCTGCAAAATAACCTGCCTTATTTTTTGATGTTGTGCATTGCTGTTCTATTTGTGTAAGCTGGTTTATTACGTCTTGTATAGTTTGAATTTGCATAAATGAATATAAATGATTTTAGCAAACTCTTATAAATATGTGTTGCATCCAAGTTTATTAACTTTGCTGCTTTATGAAGCAATTTGTTGTTCCCAATATTTATCGTAGTGAACTCATCAGCGCTATTAAAAATAAAAGAAAGCGTGAGGATAAATTAAAGAAAGATTTTTCTCCAACACTGCTTGATTTTGGCAATCTAAAAATTTTTCTCGCAAGACATTTTGGTTTTTGTTACGGCGTTGAAAATGCCATTGAAATTGCTTTCAGAACCATTGAAGAAAATCCTGGGAAAAGAATTTTTTTATTGAGTGAAATGATCCATAACCCGCAGGTGAATGCAGATTTATTGGTGAAGGGAATAAGATTTTTACAGGATACTTATGGCAGGCAATTAATTCCGTTTGATGAGTTGAATGCAAACGATGTAGTGTTGATTCCTGCATTTGGCACCACACTTGAAATTGAAAATATTCTACAATCAAAAGGTATTCAAACAGAAAAATATAATACTACATGCCCGTTTGTTGAAAAGGTTTGGAACCGCAGTGCGCAAATTGCGGAAAAAGGTTACAGCATAGTTGTTCACGGCAAACCAAAGCATGAAGAAACACGCGCAACATTTTCACATGCATCATCGCAAACGCCAACAGTTATTGTGAATGATATGAATGAAGCCATTGAACTATCAAAATATATTACGGGCGAAAAACCTGCTGAAAATTTTCATATTGAATTTGCGGGCCGTTATTCAAACGGTTTTGATATAACAAAAGATCTTGAACGATTTGGTGTAGTAAATCAAACAACACAATTAGCAACCGATACACAGGCCATTGCTGAATATTTAAAACAGGCTGTAAAAAATAATTATAATTTAAGCGATACAACTATACAGGAACGTTTTGCAGATACCCGTGATACGCTTTGTTATGCAACAAATGATAATCAATCTGCAGCAGCTGCGTTGGTAAATACGGACGCTGATATTGCCATTGTAATTGGTGGTTACAACAGCAGTAATACTTCTCATTTGGTTGAATTATGCGAAGAGAAATTGCCTGCTTATTTTATTGATAGTGCTGATAAAATAATTTCCTCAACAGAAATTTTGCATTGCAACTGGAGAACAAAACAGGAATATCTTACGCATGATTTTCTTCCTGCAAAAACACCTGTAAATATTTTAATTACCAGCGGCGCAAGTTGCCCTGATGCAGTTGTTGAATCTGTAATTGAAAAGCTGGCTAACTTTTTTAATGCTGATAGCAAAATGGAACAATTAAAAGAAGCGTTTGTTTAAGTATTGCTGGCGTTTTAAATTAATTACATTATCACCTTGTTACCTGTTTTTGCTGCATTATAAATTGCTTCAATTATCGTTAGATCTTTCAACGCTTCTTCACCGTCCACCGGAACAACAGGTTGTTTACCATCAAAAATTATTGCAGCCATTTCATCCATTTGCACGGTTTGATGAATTATATCAGGTTGTTGTATTTCGCCCTGGCTGTTTTTTGCGCGTATAGGGCCATAACCGGTTGACGGCATCATTTCAACAAAATCTTTTTCACCATTTACAAAAAAGCGGTCTAAATTATTCATGTCGTAAGTAGAAAGGCACGATGCAACGGCACCACTTGCAAAACCCATTTCAAATTGTATGGTTTCATCAATGCCTTCTTTAAATTTTTCTTTATTTTTTTTTGTTTCCTGCGCTGTAATCCAAACGGGTTCTTCACCTGTCATGTATCGTGCGCCATTCACAGAATAAATACCAATATCCATCATGGAACCGCCTCCGGAAAGTTCTTTATTCAACCGCCATTGTGTTGGATCCCCAATAACAAAACCACTCAATCCCTGGAAAAATAAAATCTTACCCATTTCACCTGATGTGCGCATACGAATAACTTCCAATGTATGCGGTTCAAAATGCATCCTGTAGCCAACCAGCAGTTTTACATTCGCTTGTTTACAAGCATCAATCATTTCTTTTGCCTGCTGCGTATTTATCGCCATTGGCTTTTCGCAGATCACATGCTTGCCTGCTTTTGCAATGCGCAATACAGCATCATGGTGCAAACCATTTGGCGTAATTACATATACCGCATCAATATCAGGATTATCTTTTATAGCATCGTACGTTTCATAGTTGTAACAGTTCTTTTCGGGAATGTTGTACCTGCTTTGCCAGTCTTTAATTTTTGAAGGAGTGCCGCTTATAACACCAACTAATTTTGCCCTATTACAACTTTGCATGGCTTCTGCGACACGCGTGGCATAACTTCCTAAACCTAAAATAGCAACGCGTAATATTTTTTCTTCTCCGGTAATATTTTTCATGGGTATTTTTTTGAGATTGATAAAGGGCAAACTGATTGTTGATAAAGAAACAGTATGTAAAAATTTACGGCGTGAATGCATAATGGAGATTTATTTATTGGAAGAATACTTGCTTTATAAAGATAGAAAATACGAACATAATAATTATGGAAGATAATGCCATTGTTATTATACCAACCTGATTAGACATCTTTGATTAATTGGAAGCATATTAACTTTACGATATTTCAAAATATAATTATGGATTCTATAATTAAAGCACGTGCTTTAAAAGAAGAGCTTGATTCTTTACGCCCAATTAGCTCGGAACAGGAACAAAGAATAATGCAGAAATTCAGGTTAGACTGGAATTACCATTCTAATAATTTAGAGGGTAATTCTTTGACTTATGGTGAAACAAAAGCTTTAATTCTATTTAATATAACTGCCCAGGGAAAACCTCTAAAAGATCATTTTGAAATTACGGGGCACAATGAAGCATTATTATGGATTGAAGAAGTTGTAAAAGATAAAAGATCATTAACTCAAAATTTTATAAGGGAACTACATCAATTACTTTTAAAAGAACCATATGAAATTGATGCTATTACACCTGATGGGCAACCAACAAAAAAAACAGTACATGTTGGTCAATATAAAACAACACCTAATCATGTAAAAACTGTAACAGGAGAAATATTCAGATTTGCTACACCTGAAGAAACACCGGCTTTAATGACTGATTTATTGGATTGGTACGATGAAAAGAAACAAGAGGAAAATGTTGATCCGGTTTTATTGGCTGCAGAATTCCATTACAAGTTTATTCGCATACACCCATTTGATGATGGCAATGGAAGAGCCGCAAGAATTTTAATGAATTTTATTTTGATGCAGTTTGGTTATCCACCGGTAATTATTAAAACAGAAGATAAACAAAATTATATTTCTGTTTTACAACAAGCTGATGCAGGAATTTTAGAACCATTTGTTGACTATATAGCTATCAACTTAAATCGTTCATTAGAAAAAATGATTAAAGGCGCAAAAGGAGAATCAGTAGAAGAAGCAGATGATATTGATAAAGAAATAAGTTTGTTAGATGTGAAGTTGAGGAATGCTGGAAAGAAAATCGAGAAGATTAAATCAGCAGAAACTTTAAAAGAGTTTTACGAGAAAACGATGGTTAAACTAATTGAAGCATTTGTTGAAGCTTCAAGTTCATTTGATAAATATTTTTTTGAAAAAATATTTATCACAAAAGCTAGTATCGGAAATGGAAAGACTAATGATCTAAAAGTTTTACACCAAACTATTGCTGATTTTATCAAGTATGAAAATATCCTATTTATCACGCTAATAATTGAACAGATTAAATTAAATTATACAAATTTTGAAAACTTTGATGCTTATTACGAAATAGGGTTCTTTTTTCATAGAAGCACAGTTAATATAACTTGCTTTAATTTTCAAAAAACAATTTTATATACTGAAAAACTTTCCGAAGCAGATATAAATGCTTTAAGAAAAGAAATAAAACTGCAGGTAAAAAACATGATTGAAGAAGCAATAAAACAAAACAAATAAAAACCTCAAACTTTAATCTCTTTACCCTTCTTCATCGCCGTTCTACACAATATCAAACTAAACAATGCAAAAGCAATTACCCGCTATAGATAGTAAGTTGGTGCAGCACAATCATTTTAGCCGTAATGCGCATATGATTGGACGTCTGTTTTTATAATTTATAGTGCATAAAAAAGAAAATAAGTGCAACAACACTTATAGCAAGTAACCAATTAAATAGATTCGTATGAAACTTATTTAAGATGCTGCTTACTAAACTAAAGAGAAATAATAGAACCACTGCAGACATGATGACAAATGACCAATGACTAATTACAAAATAGGTATCATGTAAATGAATGTCAATCGCTGTATTTCCAGAATATATATCAAATACAAAAAAAGGAATCAAATAAATTGCAATCGCAATTCCACAAGCAATAAATAATTTTTTCATCAAAAAAATCTTGGATTAGCCGAAATATTAGCAATTATATTTTCTGAGGTCCGCTCTGCAAAGTCTGCAGACTTTGTAATTCTATGCATAAGGTCTTAACCTTTAATCTCTTCACCCTTCTTCATCGCCGTTCTATATAATATCAAACCTAACAATGCAAAAGCAATTACACCAAGCAGTTTATACATATCAACACCAATAAAATTTTCAATCTTAGATTCGAGATTTATAGCCTCCATTTTCGCAGCAATTTTATCGCTGCCTGCAATCAACAATGCAACAATAACACCAGCTAATGCGCCGCCGGCAACTAATCCTGTTGCAAACAAATTGCCTTTACCCAAATCATCTTCAGTAATAATTTCTCCTTTTCTTTTTCTGCGCCAGTCAACAATACCACGAATGGCACCACCGCAAAATATAGGCAACGTTGTACTTAAAGGAAGATAAGCGCCAACTGCAAAACTCAAAGAATTTACGCCGCAGAGTTCCATGGTTACAGCTAATGCAACACCAACAAAAACAAATTGCCAGTCGAGATTGAATGATAAAATTCCTTTTATTAATGTTGCCATTAACGTTGCTTGCGGTGCCGGAAATTTATCTGTGCCGATGGCATGTGTAAATCCTTGTTGCACCATATCAGCAGTTGGCTTATCCAGAATTTTAATAGTTAGGCCTATAACTAATGAAGAAACAATGGCACCAATAAATAAAGCAATCTGTTGATTACGCGGTGTAGCACCAACAAGAAAACCTGTCTTCAAATCCTGCGAAGTTGCACCGGCATTTGATGCTGCAATGCAAATCATTCCGCCAACAACAAGCACCATTGGTTCATATGTTTTTCCGCTCCAACCAATGCCAATAAAAACCAAACATGTACTCATAACTGTGGCTATCGTCATGCCGCTGATTGGATTATTACTCGAACCAATTATGCCAACAATGCGTGATGAAACGGTAACGAAGAATGCACCGAATATTACCACTAAAACACCTAATAATAATTTACTGCCGATTGAATCGCCGGGAATCATAGGAATAAAAGCCATCAATAAAATCAATGCTAAACTGCCGAATAAAACCACTTTCAAACTCAGGTCTTTTTCTGTGCGTAATTGTGTATGCGCTTCTGTTCTGTTTTTTATTGAACCGATACTTTCTTTAAATGATGAGATGATAGTTGGTATGGTTTTCATCAATGTAATAAAGCCGCCTGCAGCAACTGCACCGGCTCCAATCTGCCGTACATAAGCGCGATACAATGCATCAGATGTATCATTAAATAAATGTGTTGCCGGGTTCCATCCGCCGGGGCCGCCTGCGGTGCTTAAATCTTTTAAATAACCTAACTTGATAAGCTGTGATGCTATTACAGTTTGATCGTGAATTAATGTTGCAAGCAACGGGTTTAATACAAGCCAGCTTAATACGCCGCCCGCAACCAGCATGCCCGAAATGCGTGGACCAATTATATATCCAACACCTAAATATTCAGGTGTAATTTCTCCGCTAAATTTTGCTGCCGGAAAATATTTATTGCCCAGTTTGGTTGTGTAATCAGGCACTTCGGAAATAATGTGTAATACTCTTTGCAGAAATGCATATACCATCGCAACGCCTAAACCAATGAATGCCGTTTTTGCAATATCGCCGCCTTTTTCGCCGGCTTTTAAAACAGATGCGCAAGCTGTTCCTTCAGGATAAGGAAGAACCGCGTGTTCTTTTACAATCAATGAACGCCGCAAAGGAATCATCATTAATGTTCCTAATAATCCACCAAAAATTGCGAGTATTAAAATAGTAATGTAGTTGAAGAAATCAGCACCAACACTTTTGCCGCCAACCATTGATAAAAACAAAAAACCCGGTAGTGTAAATGCAACGCCACTTGCAATACTTTCACTTGCAGAACCCGTTGTTTGAATAATATTATTTTCAAGAATCGTTGTCTTTAATAATTTTCTGCCGATAGTAATTGCAATAACCGCAATTGGTATAGATGCGCTAACCGTTAAGCCTGCTTTTAATGCGAGGTACACATTTGCAGCGCCGAACAAACAACCCATGATACAACCCATCACGATTGCTTTGAGCGTAAATTCTTTCATGTTTGTTTCGGGCGCTACAAATGGCTTGAATGAAGTTGGTTCGTGCATTGGTTTTCAATTAAAAATTAAAAAAGAAAAGCGATGTAATTACACCGCTTTAAATATAAAATGAAAATTCAGTTAATCATCAGAAGCCGCTGCTTCTTCTACAATTGTATTTAGTTTTTTGGCTAACGGCAACAATAAAAAGCAGGCAATAATTGCAGCAACTGCGCTTATTGCAAAGAACACAGCTTTGTTATCAAACTTATCCCAAAAGCCTGCGAGAATGCCGGATATTTTTCCGCCTAATGATGTTGTAATAAACCATCCGCCCATCATCAAAGCCGTTAATCTTCGTGGTGCTACTTTTGATGTGAGTGATAAACCAACCGGGCTTACAAATAATTCACTTATCGTAAATACACCATAACTACTGATAAGCCACAAGCTCGAAACTTTATTGAAATAAATGTTTGTCGCCAAACATGCGCCCATCATCACAACGGAAGACAAGCCTGCTATTAACGTGCCCCACGCAAATTTGCTTGGTGTGGAAAGTGTTTTGCCAATTCGTTGCCGCCACGCAAAAAAGGCAATTACCAGCGGCGTTAAAACAATAATCCAGAATGGATTGACCGACTGATAAATTTCTGTTGAGATCAGTTTTAAATCTTCTCCTTGCGCCGGATATTTATCTTTTGGTAAATTTTGAAAATACAAATCAGTTCCTTGCTTTGTTATTACTTTACCATTTGCATCTGATTGTGCACGGAATTGTTCATCAACAACAGGTACTTCTGTTGGGTTTGTATTTACAGATTCCAAAAATCCAAATGGTTTTAATAAAGGCTGAACTGCTTTTGGCGCTTCACGATCTGTATATGTTTGCGCCCATATTGTAAGCGCTGTTGAGTTTTGATTATAGATGTTCCAAAAAATAATTGATACGCCAAATAATATTAATAAAGTGCGAATGCGTTTTCTTTCAAATCCTTTTGCCTTATACATTAAACTAAAGTAAAAAATAATAATGGGCACGCAGGCGAAAATGAAAGCATCGTTTGAATCAGAACCTAAAATATTACCGGGAATAAACCAGCCAATTAAGCCTGCAATTATTGCCGGTAAAAATACTTTTGCAAAGATCTGCGAGATAGACATATCACCTTCCTGCGCTGGCTTAATTACGTCTGCATGTTTTATATGTTTTAATCCAAATGCAAACCATATTAATCCAAGCACCATTCCAAAACCTGCAGCAGAAAATGCAATGCCCCATCCATTGTTATCCTGGTATTTATTATGCAAATAAGCGGCAACAAAATTGCAGAAGAATGCACCAATATTTATACCCATGTAAAAGATGTTATATGCAATATCTTTCCTCTCTTTCAAATCTGGACGATTGTAAATATTACCTAATAATGTGCTGATGTTTGGTTTGAAAAATCCATTACCAATAATAGCAGAAAATAAACCTAAATACATAACAGTATCAGTGCCATTCAATGCAATTAAAAAATACCCGAGCGCCAATAAAGCGCCACCTAAAAAAATTGATTTTGTATAACCAAGAATTCTATCAGCAATAAGGCCACCAATAAATGGTGTTAGATAAATTAATGCTACATAAGTGCCCACAATACTTATAGCTGCAGCAGTGTCTAAACCTCTTCCGCCATGGCCAACAGTATCCGTTAAATACAAATAGAAAATACCGATCATTAAATAATATCCAAAGCGTTCCCACATTTCAGTAAAAAACAATACATATAAACCGTGTGGATGTTTGCCAGTTTGCGCAGTTGTTGTAATTGGTTGAGCCATATTTGAATTTTTTTCGTTAGAGTATTTGAAGATTATGAGCGCTCAAAATAAGCAGAAATTCTAATAACAAAATCTAAATTATAATAATGCAAAAACGCATTGAGATAACCTTACTATCAACTCTATTAAATAAAAAAATCTCCGTGTAGTGAACGGAGATTTTAAAATTGGTTCGTGGTAATTAATTTTCTATTAATTATTATTAAGCAGTTTGATTGATAGTTCTTTATTTAAAAATTGCTTAAAGCGGCTGCAATACATGGCCAAAAATGTAGTCGCCGATTTTTGCGCCTTGCAATTGTCCTTTATCCACAGCATTGCGAAAATGATAACCAACATAAATACGCGATAATCCATTTTCTCTTGCTGCCTGTGATATGCTGGTAAATGACCTGGTTACGCCTGAAAGGTTTGGACTGGTAACATCAAAACTGAAATCATTCTTTTGAAAATAATCCACCATAACTGCTGTGGCAGCCTGGCCGTTAACTGCATGATTGGAGGGATAATCCGGAACGGGCGGAGTAGGAAATACTAATGGCTGCCAGGTTGTATCAGCCTTTGTTAATGCGTTACCATCACTATCAGCTAAATGAATAGCAGTATAAGGCCTCCAGAAAAAATAATGATATTTTGCATTGAGGCTGGCAATGTTCGCATCACCTTCTGCTATTTGAACTAAAGCAAGTAGCCGTGCTATTTTCCATGCATCAGTAATATTATTTTGAGCAAGAAGCGTTCTTGCAATATTATTAAACATCAATGGTGCACTGGGCAACCAGAACAAAGCAATTTGTGTTTGATCTGCTGTGCGAACTGTACTTACAGCACCACCGATTCTTTTTAGTTCATTTACATCAGTTGCATAGGCAATACTTTTTACAGGATAAGGTGGTATTGGCCTGTATTGTGAGTCTGATGCTAATGCAAATGGAGTTATGTTTCCCCAACCCGGAACTGCCATAAAACCAGTGGCATCAAACGGTGGCGTAGAGCGATATTGACCCGGTAGAGTGCCTTGAGGTAAATCGTATTGTGCATTTGCAGATCCATCATTTGCTCTTAGATTGAGTATTGCTATTGCGGAAGATTTCCCTAAATTAATGCCCTGTGTTTTTGCAGTACCATCGGGTATGCTGTTTAATGAAACATTTAAAAGAGAATCTGCGTAACCTTGTTGTGGAGGAAACTGGTTAACAATTACATCATGGGCAGCTTGTGCAACGGCTGCGCCAGGAGACGCATTATTATTTACAACATCACTAAGTATGTATCTTTTGTATTTGGGTTGAATTGTGTTTAATGCATCATGCATAGAAATATTCAGCATGGCATAAAACCGTGATTCCGGCATAGGTGGCAGTGGGTTTCCTCCAAGCACACCCATTCTTGTAATAACAACTGTAGCGGCATCATTCCACGTAAGCACCATGTTGGCTGTTGACGAAAGGTTTGTTTGGGTTAACAGTGATACACTGTTTTGTGAAGGTACTTTTAAATCAAGCCCGTTTTTTTGACAGCTGTTTAATGTAGTTAAAACTGCTGTAATTAAAATTGCTGCAATTACATTTTTGAACCTTGAGAAAAAATTGTTGTAATAGTTAATTTTCGTTTTCATAATTGTTGATTTTTATTCTTTTAAATTAATAAATACAGTCTGCTTACAAACTTTAATAACAAGCAATGATTATTCTTTTACAAACTTTAATGTGGTAAATTGTTTGTTTGATTCGATTGTTATATAATAATTACCTGCTGCTAATTTTTGTATACTGAATGAATAGTTAGCACTATTTGCAATTGCCTGCTGAATCAGTTTACCTGAAATATTAAATAGTGAAAGTGTTGTTTTGACTGATGCGTTTAAACCATTAACTGTAATTACATCTTTTACAGGATTCGGATATAATCTTGCGTTAATTGTATTGTTTAAATTATTTTTTTCAATTAATGAAACGTTTGCATCGTTTGTAATGAGAGAATTATTGTCTAATGAAAAATGATATTTCCATTTATACATACCGCCATTGGGGTCTGGCGAGTCAGCTCTGCCACACCAGCCAATCAAAGGGTTCAGAAATGCAAGTGCGAAAGGTTGGAAATCGCTGCTTGTATTAATCAGCTTCCATGTGGCACCGCCATCATTACTGTAAGAAGAGCCGGAAACAGGTGCCAAACCGTATGGCATAGTGCTTACGAAGGTGTGTGTGTAAGGAATAACCGTTAGAAATAATCCCATTGGGTAGCCGGTAAAATTTTTATCGCTCCAGGTTTTGCCACCATCATGTGTTTCAACTTCATATGATCCAACACCAAAGTTGAGACCAACTCCCAAACCGTTTTTTTTATCACTAAAAGAGAAGGCATTAAAAGATGTGGCAGTATAAGGAAATTGTTGCCAGTGCTGGCCAAAATCATCAGAACGATAAATATAGTTGTTGCCATAAGTATCGCCTGCTGTAAACCAAAACCTGTTTTCAAAAAATGCATAAGGATTAAAATTAGTGCTGAAAGCATAACCTTGCGTAGGTGGTAGATTTTTATCCGGAACACGCTGCCATGTTTTACCTGCATCGCTGGTTGTATAAATTTCCAGTCTTGAAGTGTCTACAAGGTCATCATCGCCAACGGAGAGGCCATGCTGTGCATCAAAAAAATAGACAAAATCAGGAAATGAATTTGCGCTATAAACCTTGCCTGGCTGCACCTGTTTCCACGTGTTGCCGCCATCAATAGTTTTAAACATAGCCCCGCCATAGTTAAAGGCATCATACATTGCAGCATAGCAAGTGTTTGCATCAATACCTGCAATGCTGCTTAATCCATAACCGTTTGGTGCATCTACTGAATCTATACGCCACGTTCTGCCGCCATCTGCTGTGCGTATGAATTGATTAGCAATATAAACTGTGGTATCAAAATCAACATGTGCCCACACAGCGTTTGGAGATGGCACTTGTATTTGTACTACGTGGCTGTTGTTTATGACATGCGGGGCATTAACATCTTCCCAGTAAGAATTTATTTTTAATCCAAAATTTTGGGCAGGACTTTTTAGGATTTGATTTTGATGCATATGCATTATAAAATTGTTTTTCTGTTTATAGTCAGCAATTTTTGATTGTGCATTTGCAGTAAATGAAACTGCTTCTAAAAAAATTAAAGTGTAGATAATCGTTTTCATAAAGTAGTTTTAAAATTTATTTTAATGATTGAGGCGCAGCGTGTTTTTTAATTTATTTTCTGTGAAATATCCAATCCATAATTTCTTTCCAGAAAATGCCGATTAGTATTGCAGCAAACAACATCAGCACAGCCCAAAAAAAATCCATTGTTAAAAGTATATATAGTATAAGCAGTGCTAACCGCTATTGAGTGAGATGCGGGATAATTAAGTTAAAACAGCTATTTTATTTATTAAATCAAACAGAAAGCAGGCCGCTTTTTCTTTTTATGTGTACCGTAACACGTGTGCCTGAAGGGTTTTGCTTTTCATCATACAAATCAAAAAATTCAATAGGAACAACAGAAGCATCTTCATTAAAATCAATTAATCTTTTTCGGGTTATATCAATGCCTTTTGACCGATGCAGTGTTGTTGAATTGCTTTTTAATTCCTGCGCCTTTATTCTGCCAACACCATTGTCTGTTATTTCGCAAAGCAACCAGCCATCTTTTACACTTACAGATATTTCTATTTCTTTTTTGCCTTGTTTACGGCTCAATCCATGCCATAAAGCATTTTCAACAAAAGGCTGTAAAATAAGCGGCGGCGTTTTTTCAAATTCTGTGATGACATCTTTAGGAATGTTTTTTTTGTATTGCAATTGCATATCTAATCTAAGAGTCTCCATCTGAATGTATAAACCTATTGTCTCAAGCTCCTTATCTAAACTGATTATATTGTTTTCAGAATTTTCCAACACCTGCCGCAGCAATCTTGAAAACGAACCAATGTAATGTATGCCTTCATCTTTTTTATCGCTTGCTATTAATGCCTGAATAGAATTGAGTGCATTGTAAATAAAGTGGGGGTTCATTTGCGCTTTAAAGGCCTTCATTTCAAGTTCTTTCAATTGATTCTGAAAAAACACATCATGATTTATTTTTTGTATCCTTTCTTTTACAATTCTTACAATAATGTATGACGCAATTAAAATAATTATTAAACGAAACCACCATTCATTCCAAAAAGCAGGGCTAATGGTGATTAATAAAACTTTTTCTGGCCCGTTAAATTCATTGGCGGCATTAGAGGTTTGAATAACTAACTTATAACTTTCCGGAGGCAATTGTTCATAACGAATGGTGTAAGAAACAGGCTCATACTCCCAGTTTGCATTTTTAATATCGCCTCCTTCAAGCTTAAAGCGTATGTTGTTTTTTCCTTTTGAATAATAATCAATAACTCCTGTTTCAATAATTATATTATTTTCAAAATAATGCAATGATAATTTATCAACACTATTAATGCTTGTGCGAAATGAAAAAGGTTTTTGATTTATCTGCACCGATTTGAAATATACAATCGAAGCAGGATAAGTCTCAGCTAACTTCTCAGGATTGATACGATCAATGCCAGGGCCAATAAAAAAATAGAGGTCACCATCTGTTGCAACGGGGTTACTAAATACGTTAGAGGGATTTACTAACCCATCTTTTTCTGATAAGCTGGTAAATTTTCCTGTCTGAATGTTTAGCTTTAAAATATCACGGTCGAATTGCAGCCAGATGTTACCATGATTATCGGACAAAATACCGGTAATGGCTTCTGCAATCAACCCATCATTCATTGTGTATTGATGAATTAACCCGAAATCTTTATTATAATGATAAAGCTCACCACTACTGCCCACCCAAAATGTTTCATCTTTTTTATTATAATAAAAAGCAGACCATTCAAGACTGTCAATAGGAGATTTGATTCTTGTCCATTTGTTATTAAGCCATGAATAGGTAAGATTTTCAGCATCCGTGCGCCTGATAAATATTAAATGATCATTGTCAGTGCCGAAGACTCCTTCTAAACTATGTATAGACGGACTAATCCAACGGCCTATTGCACTATTAGTATTCACAAAAAATATTCCGGCATCTCCATCGCTGAAAAGAATAGCCCCATTTTTATAAGAAATCATATTATAGCCTGTAGGAGGAGAAGAAATAATTTTGCCACTGCTATCTTTAAAAATTACATGCCGACATTTCCTGGTTGGAATATCCATTTCATACACTTCACTTACACGGGATTTTTGATCCCAAATATCAAACAACGCTTTTTGATGTATACTGTCTATTTGAATTGGCATTATTAGTCTCCCATGAAAAGCAGGTAAATCTTTTTTACTGCTAACTATTTGAAAAAAACCCGTTTGAGGATCGTATATATTTAGCTCATCTCCCTGGCCTATCCATAATTTTCCATGGTCAGCGTTTATCATGTTATTAAGAAAACTGCCGCTTAATGAATGCGGGGTTTTACCTGGTGCATAATGAACAACAGGAATTGAAGCGGGAATGATTTGGTAAACGCCTTTTAACTGCTGCAAACAACTTGTCCAAACCATTCCGTTACGATCGCAGTAAATATATAAATTAGCATACGCAACCTGTTGCTGCTGCGGGGTAGTAGAAAACACCGGAATAAATGATTGCGTGTCGGGATTATAAATTATAGGACCTGCAGGCCAACTTGACCACCAAACATTGCCTTGTAAATCTACTCCAACACCTGCCGGATCCTTAAATTTTTTTGCGTTTACTATTCCGTTTAATGCATCAGCATGATGGAATTGTTTATCATCAATTGTAAATTCATTTAGTCCATCTCTGTTACTTATCCAGATAGCATTCCTTTTTGCATCGTAACATATATCCATTGGCGTATGATCATGATTAGAAATTTTTTGATAACACTTCCATTTATAGTGATTTTTTTTTCCATCAGTTAGTGAAATCTGAAAGAGACCTCCGGAATGTTTTCCGTCAGCATTCTCGGCCATCCAGATACTATTTGTTTTTGCATCATAAACGGAATGTGTAATATCACCAAAAGCGTATTCAGATGATATAGTTACTATTTCTTTTTTTTGAAAAGTATGGATATTATAAGTAGTAACAGTTAAGGCTGCTTCTATGCAATACACTTCATCTTTAGTAGCCCAAAAAGGTTCAACGAATTTATAAGCAGCATTTTTAGAAGGAAGAAAATTACTGAAAGTATCTCCTTTAATATCATACCGCGACATTCCTTTCTCAGTTCCAATCCAAATGTTATGAAGGCTGTCTTCAATTAAATTATTAATGTTAGCGCCAATAATAGTTCCTGGTTTATTTTTATCAGGGAAATAGTGTGTGAAATTACTTCCGTCAAAACGATTTAATCCATGTGGAGAACCAATCCATAAAAACCCATTTATATCTTTCAACATGGTATTACGTTCCTCTGCAGATAAACCATCATCTCTACCCCAGTGAACGAGGCGATAGGTATTTGCGGGCTTTTCGTTTTTTATTTGTTGTGCAATAGAAAAGCAGCTTGTAACAAGAAGTATAAGAAAAAGTAATATTTTTTTATACCACATTATATTTAAAGCTCTGCGCTTTACATTATACTTTTCTATTTTAGAAAGAATTTTCACTACCTTATATTTAAAAGATGCATGAACTCATCTTTGTGTGTGCGTGAAAGTTCTATTTCATCGCCATTACTCATTACAATTTCCCCGCCTTCTCCGCGCTTATACTTTTTTACATGCGCCATGTTTATAAGATAAGAACGATGCGCCCGAAAAAAGGATTGCGGCGTTAATATTTCATCATATTGCTTTAATGTAAAGCTTGATAATATACATTTTTTGTTAGTGAGATAGAACTCAGTATAGTTACTGTTTGCATGGCAATACACAATTTCATTTACCGGAATAACCATATAGCCTTCTGCTGTTGGTATGGCAATTTTATCGTGAATTTTTTTAGGATTTTTTATATCACTGTATAGTTGTTCTACCTGTTCCTTAGAAGCAGATTTTGTAATAGGAGTTCTTTGTTTTAATTTATTTATTGCTTCTATTAATTCCTCTGTTACTATTGGTTTCAGTAAATAATCAATTGCATTAAAACGAAAAGCTTTAATTGCATATTTATCAAATGCAGTTGTAAAAATGAGTGCAAAATTAATTTCAGGTAAACGGTTTAATAAATCAAATGCTGTTTGTTCTTTTATTTGAATATCGAGAAAAATTATATTGGGCTTATGTTCTTTTATCGCAAATAATCCTCCTTCAACTGTTGATGCTTCACCCGCAATAACAATCTCAGGAAAATACTGTTGCAACATTTTATGAAGCAAACTCCTGCTTTGAAATTCATCGTCTATTATCAATGCTTTAAATAACATGCGTTGTTTGGTTGTCTAAAACTTTCCGGCATTACCTGTACGGATCGCGATACGATAAATGAATATATACTTTTTTTCTGTAAGCAGAAATCTGCCAAAAAATTTATCCGCATTCACCGTTCTTTTATTGCTCTGCAAAATAAAATTGAATCTTATACAAAAGAATTAATTCAAATTGGCAAATACGAATTGCCCATTAGCCGCAGTTACCGGCATGAAGTTGAAAAGGTTTTGAAGCCAGACTAAATTCAAACAGTGCATTAAACATAAACATTTACATTCGTCGCTTTAATTATATGAACATTCTTTTATTAGGTAGCGGCGGACGTGAACATGCACTCGCATGGAAAATTGCACAAAGCAAACATTGCAGTAATTTATTTATTGCACCGGGAAATGCAGGCACATTACAATATGGAAAAAACATAAACATTGGCGTAAATGATTTTAATGCCATCAAAAATTTTTCAATAGAAAATAATATTGAAATGATTGTTGTTGGTCCTGAAGAACCATTAGTAAAAGGCGTGTATGATTTTTTTGCAAATGATGATGAAACGAAAAATATAATTGTTATTGGTCCATCTGCAAACGGCGCACAATTAGAAGGCAGTAAAGCGTTCTCGAAAAAGTTTATGCAGCGCAATAATATTGCAACGGCTGCTTATGCTGAGTTTACAAAAGATAGTTTTGAAGAAGGCAAAAAATATATTCAGCAACATAATTTACCTGTTGTTTTAAAGGCTGATGGTTTGGCTGCAGGCAAAGGCGTTGTTATTGCAACATCAACAAAAGATGCATTAAATGCTTTTGAAGAAATGATCATCAATCAACAGTTTGGTGAAGCATCAAGTAAAGTTGTTATCGAGGAATTTTTAGATGGAATTGAATTAAGTGTTTTTGCTTTAACTAATGGAAAAGATTATAAAATAATTGGTCATGCAAAAGATTATAAACGTATCGGTATTGGCGATACCGGATTAAATACGGGAGGCATGGGTTGCGTAAGTCCGTTACCTTTTTTAACGGAAGAGTTTATGCAAAAGATTGAAACAAGAATTATTCAGCCAACAATAAATGGTTTGCAAAAAGAAAATATTATTTATAATGGTTTTGTTTTTTTTGGTTTGATAAAAGTAAATGATGAACCTTTTTTAATTGAATACAATTGCCGCATGGGCGATCCTGAAACTGAAGTTGTAATACCGATATTGAAAAACGATATTGTAGAATTATTTTTATCTGTCTATAATAATACATTAAAAGATGTTGTTATTGCATTTGATGAAAGAGCATGTGCAACTATTGTTGCTGTGAGTAAAGGTTATCCGGGAGATTATGAAAAAGGAAAAATTATTCAATTCGATAATTTGATAATTCAGCAATTAAATAGTTCAATTGTTTTTCATGCAGGAACAAATATCAATAGTAATGATGACGTTGTTACAAACGGCGGAAGAGTTTTGGCAGTAACTTCATTTGGCTTAAATATTGCTGATGCTGTGCAACTTTCAAAAAATGTTTTAAATAACATTAAGTTTGAAGGCATGTATTTTAGAAATGATATTGGATATGAGTTTGAGTAAATTTAAAAGTAAAAAGTAAAAATTAGGAATATGAGTTTCTTGTTTTGACTTTTGACTTTTTATCTAGCTGAATAGAATTTTGCAGTACAAGGGAGTGATTCCGGATCAAGTCCGGAACAGGCTGCACGAAGTTCAATAGCATTTCTGCAGTTCGTTACCAAATAAATTTTAGAACTAAATAAATGCATGTTGTGCATATTAACAAAAACCCGTGAAATTGCTTGATAAGCGCTTTGTAAATTCAAATTATTTCGTACACCTTTGCGGCATTACACAAAACATACGTAACTAATTATATAAATGGGACTTTTTAATTTTTTTACACAGGAAATTGCGATTGATCTTGGCACCGCAAATACCCTGATAATCCATAACGATGAAGTGGTGGTGAATGAACCATCAATTGTTGCCTTGAACAGAAATAATCCGAAAGAAGTTTTAGCAGTTGGTAAACGTGCTTTAATGATGCACGAAAAAACACATGAAAGTATTCGTACTGTTCGCCCATTAAAAGATGGTGTGATCGCTGATTTTAATGCTGCTGAATTAATGATTAAGGAAATGATCAAAATGATCTATCCTAAAAAACCATGGATTGCACCAAGATGGCGAATGGTGATTTGTATTCCATCAAGTATTACTGAAGTTGAAAAGCGTGCAGTGCGTGATAGCGCTGAACAGGCTGGTGCAACAGAAGTATACCTTATTCATGAACCAATGGCTGCTGCGCTTGGTATTGGTATTGATGTGGAAGAAC
>JBDUBY010000057.1:0-2458 GCA_040003735.1 Parafilimonas sp. | reverse complement strand
GGCCTTCCAGTTTTTCTTTTACTGTATGGCGGTTTATACTTTCACTATGCACATCTACCACAGTCACTTTTACTTCATTCATGGCACCGGCATGTATAAAACTTTCCAGTATTGATTTATAAGCATCCTGCAATTCCATGTATTTTCCAATCAAACCAATACTTACTTTACTCTTAGGATATTTTTGTTTATCTAAAAAAGTTTTCCATTTGCTTAAATCAGCTTCAGGTACTAATGTGGTATGTAATTTTCTTAAGGTGATGATGTCCAGTTTTTCACGCAACATCAATAATGGAACTTCATAAATGGTGGATGCATCCATTGCCTCAATAACGGCTTCTGGTTTTACATTACAAAACAAAGCAATCTTGCGTTTCAAATCTTCATTCAAAGGCTCTTCAGTTCTGCAAACAATAATATCAGGATGCACGCCGGTTTCGCTTAACATTTTTACGCTGTGCTGCGTTGGTTTTGTTTTTAATTCTTTTGCAGCACGCAGGTAAGGAATTAATGTAAGATGAATTACGCACACATCTCCTTCAGGTAATTCCCATTGCAACTGGCGAACAGCTTCAATAAAAGGAAGACTTTCGATATCGCCAACAGTTCCGCCAATTTCAGTAATCACAATATCATAATTGCCATCATTGCCAAGCAAAACCATGCGGCGTTTTATTTCGTCAGTAATGTGCGGAACTACCTGTACTGTTTTTCCTTCAAAATCGCCTGCACGTTCCCGGTCAATTACGGTTTGATAAATTTTTCCTGTTGTAACATTGTTTGCCTGCGATGTGAAAATATTCAGGAAACGTTCATAATGGCCAAGATCCAAATCTGTTTCGGCACCATCTTCAGTAACATAACATTCACCATGTTCGTATGGATTTAAAGTTCCCGGATCAATATTTATATAAGGATCCAATTTTTGAATTGTTACCCTAAAACCTCTTGCCTGCAATAATTTTGCAAGCGAAGCGGCAATAATGCCTTTACCTAAACTGCTGGTTACGCCGCCGGTAACAAAAATATATTTAGCCATACAATGGAAGTTTACAATTTTATTTTATTATGATACCAACTGCAGTAATGCTATTAAACACGGTTGTGTCACTCACTTATACTGCATGCCGTTATTCAACAAAAAAAGAAAACCTGCACAGAAACCTCTGTGTTTCGTTTTCAGTTCTATCTAATTCTAATGATTTTTTTCCGGTGACCGGAGAAGAAAAATTCTCAGTGGTCATGCAAAGCTAAAAGATATTTTTCGCCCTCCGAAATTTCAGATGTAAAACTGTATAGAAAGTGGAAAATTTTTTATTCTTCTTATGAAATGCTGCCATCAGCTATTAGCATTAGGAAGTAGATTATTACAACTATCATCTTAAAAATAAACTTTACACATATGAAATCATAAACATGCTTTTGGCTTTCTTACCTTTGCAACCCATTTATTTATTTCACTTTAAAATATTCACATGAAAATTACTGTTGTAGGTGCCGGTGCTGTAGGTGCAACCTGTGCCGATAACATTGTGCGCAAAGAATTAGCGCATGAAGTTGTATTGCTTGATATTAAAGAAGGTATTGCTGAAGGCAAAGCACAAGATATGATGCAGACTGCTGCATTGCTTGGTTTTGATACACGCGTAAGTGGCAGCACAAACGATTATTCAAAAACCGCAAACAGCGATGTTGTAATTATTACTTCCGGTTTGCCACGCAAACCTGGTATGACACGCGAAGAATTAATTGGCACAAATGCGGGTATTGTAAAAGGCGTGGTTGAAAATATTTTAAAGAACTCGCCTGACGCTATCATTATTATTGTTAGTAATCCAATGGATACGATGACATATCTGGCACTTACTTCAAGCAAACTTCCAAAAAACAGGATTATTGGAATGGGCGGCGCATTAGACAGTGCACGTTTTAAATATCAATTAAGCCAGCATCTTGGTTGCAGCCCTGGAGATTTGAATGCAATTGTAGTTGGTGGCCATGGTGATACAACAATGATTCCTTTAATAAGCAAAGCAACCTGGAACAGTGTGCCTGTTACAAAATTATTGAGTGCAGATCAGCAAAAACAAATTGTGGGTGATACAATGGTTGGCGGTGCAACATTGACAAAATTAATCGGCACTTCTGCATGGTATGCGCCAGGCGCTGCCGGAGCTGCATTGGTAGAAGCAATCGTTCGTGATGAAAAGAAATTGTTTACCTGCTGTGTTTATTTAAATGGTGAATTTGGCCAGAAGGATATTTGCCTTGGTGTACCTGTTGTAATTGGCAAAAATGGCTGGGAAAAAATTGTTGAGGTTGATTTGAATGAAGAAGAAAAAGCTGCCTTTGCAAGAAGTGCAGATGCTGTTAGAAATATGAATGATGTATTGAAGAGTTTATAAGTTTGATTAATAAATTTTTAAGCCATGCAATAGAAATTGCATGGCTTTTTTTT
>JBDUBY010000229.1:0-2464 GCA_040003735.1 Parafilimonas sp. | reverse complement strand
AATTTGTTTTTATCAAAAGAAGGTTTGCCTGCAATTAGTCCGCCGTGGGGAACATTAAATGCTATTGATTTAAACACGGGTGAATACGTTTGGCGTGATACGTTGGGCGATTATCCATATTATGCTGCAAAAGGAATTCATACAGGTTCTGAAAATTATGGCGGTTCTGTTGTAACAAAAAGCGGCTTATTATTTATTGCTGCAACACGTGATGGAAATTTACGTGCATTCAACAAACGTACAGGAAAATTATTGTGGGAATATCAATTGCCTGCGGCTGCATTTGCAACACCATCCACATATCAAATCAATGGAAAACAATATATCGTTATTGCATGTGGCGGCGGCAAATTAAAAACAACATCAAGTGATTTATACATTGCTTTTGCATTACCAAACTAATTATAAAACAAAATTATTCATGAAGAAATTATTTCAATTCCTGGTAGCATGTTTTGTATTCATCAACATAACTTCTGCGCAACAACTCATCACACAACGGCAAATAACTTTATTACAAAAAGCAAAAAGACCAAGTGATTTATGGCCGCGGGGCGATGGTCATATTGTTTTGGGCGAACCGGGAAGCCCGTTGTTACAGAAAGCATATTACGAACCAGGCGGAAGTTTTTCACCGGGCGTTGGAAGTTTTGGTGTAAGCATTTGGGTAATGGATAACAACAATAAACTTATTGCAACAAGCGATAATATTCCGATGCAAAATATAGAACAGCATTATGTGTTTGAAGACAAAGATGAAATACCATCAGTTAAAGCAATCACGCCATATTATACCTGCGAATGGCGCATGATTGAACAAGGGAAATGGCAACTGAACATCAGCAATGCTGATACAACAAAATATAATTTAATGATTGTATCAAGAAGTGTTGGGCCAGCAGGCGGACCAATGACTTCAGCATGGTGGGACAGTACAAGATTAATGATTAGTCATCGCTGGAACATGACACCATCTGTTAAACAAACAAATATTATAATTGGCAATGAAGCAAAAGGCGAATTGCAAAAAGATATTCCTTACATACAAACATTGGAAGATGATGATGGTTGGGTATTTGCAAAACTTGGTTTCAATCAATCAAAATTTTCTATAACGATTGTTGATACAAAGCCGCAATATGCAAGCATGTTAGAACATGATAAAACATTGCCGCAGTTTGAAATGGATTTACCTGATACTTCTTTTGTAAATTCTCTTGATGCACAAATTACCAATTTAATGGTGGGATATATTGGTCGCCAAACTGGTCCGGGCGAGCCTGTTAATTATCCCTTGGCATGGGAACGCGACGGCGCGTATTCGTTGCAGGCGATGGCAAAGAGTGGTAATCTTAAAACAGCAAAAGAACTTTCCTATTATTTTGCAGAGAATGATTTTTTTGGTGGCTTTGGTGCAGAAGGTGATGCGCCGGGTTCTGAAATAAATACATTAACTGAACTGGCTTTTTTATTGAACGATACTGCTTATTACAATTATATATGGCCACATATAAAACGCAAGCTGGGTTATATTGATGAAATGATGCATGCAGATGGCAACGTCTATAAAAATTTCATTGGTCCGTTAACGCCGCAAATTGCACATGACTTACCACGCCGGCAATTGATTTGCAAAAAGTTTGAAGATGGTATTATACAAGGTACAATGGATGGTCATTTTCCTTCTTTGTATATCACGGCTATTTCTTATCGCGGTTTAATGCAGGCATCGCGATTAGCGAAGATGTTTCATGAAGATAGTTTGTCAAATGTATGTATTGCAAAAGCTGATACTTTGAAACAAGGCTGGATGAAAAACTTCGGCAAAAATCATAAGTATGATAATGAAAGAAATTTTATGATAAGCATTTGGCCATCGTGGATGACGAATAAAAATTATGATTTGTTTCAGCAAAAAATAAAAGAAAAACATGAAGCAGAATGGAATGATACTTCATTAAAAGAAAGACCACTGTGGACTTACTTTACTTGCGCAGAAGCACATCAATGGTTGTACATGGACAGACCTGATATGACGTGGAAAGTGTTGCATTATTTCTGGAATAATCAATGCTCGCCGGGTTTCTATACTTACTGGGAAGGCAATGGTGAAGAAAATACTTTTCGTCAATGGGATAATTACCGCGGATGGCTTGACCCAAAATATGTAACGCCGCATTACTGGACGGCAAGCGAAATGGCTTTACTTCAAATGGATATGTTAGTGTACATAAATGAGGCGAATGATGATTATGAAATTGTTATTGGTGCAGGTGTTCCAAAAGAATGGTTAGCGCATAATATGTCGGTGCAAAACTTTCATACAAAATGTGGCGATGTTAGCTGGAATTACAAAAACAATGTGTTGAATGTTGTTGTAAAAAATGCATCAAAAAAATATAGTGTAAGAGCTGGCGTAAATTTTATCAACGCAAATACGAAAGTGAATGTTAGTTATAAATAA
>JBDUBY010000369.1:0-2466 GCA_040003735.1 Parafilimonas sp. | reverse complement strand
TTATGGCTGTTTCAGCAATATTTTTTTGAATTCCCAAAGCTATCAGCGCATTTAGCGCATCTGATTCAACTGTATTAAGTGAATACGCAGATTGTGGCTGATTGGTTTGCAGGCGGTTTAATTTATCTTTCAATTCAAGCACAATTCTTTCTGCTGTTTTACGGCCAATGCCTTTAATACTTTCTAATTGCTTAGTGTTATTGTTTACGATGGATTTTATTATTTCGTCAGGCTTTAGGCCGCTCAGCATCATTCTTGCCGTAGAAGCACCAACGCCGGAAATGCTTATTAATTGCAGGAATAACTCCTTTTCTTCCATATCAAAAAAACCATATAGGGTTTGTGCGTTCTCAGTAATATGCAAATAAGTAAAGAGCTTTCCACTTTCTTTATTGCTGATGGCCGAATAAGTGTTCAGGCTTATCTGCAAATCATAACCAACGCCGTTAACGTCTACTATTACCTGCGAAGGCAGCCTCGTTACAAATTTTCCGCTTACAAATGCTATCATACAACAGCTCCAAAAATATGGCTTTCATTTATACGGAATATTATTTTAGAAAAAAGAATTATCAGTATTAAAATAAAAACGCTTTAGCAATTTTGATATTTCCAGTGGCGAGATTTTCCATCTGCAATCCATTCAATAGCTGTTTCAATGCGTTTAGCCTTTGTAGATTCTGTTTTGGCTTCGGTTATCCATTCAATATACTCTTTCTTTTTACCCGGTGTAAAATTTTCAAAAACCGTGTTTGCTTTTTTATTCTTTTTTAAAGCGGCAGCAAAATCAGCAGGCATTTTTAATTCAGTTACTGCAGTCTTTTTTCTTGCCGGAAGTTTTACGCCTTCTTCGTTCAACTTCATTGCTTCTTTTAAATAAGCAATCAAAATCTTATCAGCAGGCAAGTCTTTCAAAGAAGTTATCCTGTCAAAATTCCCCATTGCTTCTCTTTCAGTAATGCGTAAAATTTGTTGAGGGTCTTTCATTAGTTTAGCTTTCCAAAACATAAAGCCGCAATGCTCTTTAAAAGCAGACATAGCGCACATCGTGCTTCCCTTATAATCAAAAAAAGGCATACTCCATTTAATGGTTTCAGTTACATCAGGGCAAGCTTTATGTACAAGTTCTCTCAAATGTTTTAGAATCGGTTTAGCAAATTCTGCTTTGCTTTCAATGTAAGAATCTATTCTTTTATCAATGGCAGGCATAGAAATGATTTAAACAAATTTAAAAAAACGTTTTAAAGCAATTCTTAAAATTAATGCAAGGCATATTAAGGTTTGTACATTTGTTGTAAGAAACATTACATGCCATACTTCAGAAATTTTATTTACTGGATTGATAAACGCAAATGGAAATATTTTTTCCTGGTGGCTTCGCTTGAATTATCATTATGATGGAATTTACAATTCAGTTTTGTTTAGATTGATTTTAGTACTCACTTAAAAATATTTTATGCCTTATTATTATAAACTTGGAAACATACCACACAAACGCCATACACAATTCCGCAGGCCGGATGGCTCTCTTTATTCTGAACAGCTTTTCAGCACAGAAGGTTTCAGCAATGATTCATCACTTTTATATCATTGCCACCCGCCAACACGCATTATAAAAACTGATGAACCAACAGATGTAACGCCAAAAATTGCTGAAGAAAAAATGCTGCAGCACCGCAGTTTTGAAGGCTTTAGTATTCAGCCAAAAGATGATTATTTAGAAAGCAGGAAACCGATATTAACCAACAGCGATTGCACCATTACTTTAGCATCTCCGCGCAATGGAACTAATAATTATTTCTTTAAAAATGCAGACGCTGATGAAGTAATATTTATTCACGAAGGCAGCGGTTCTGTTTACACACAATATGGTGAATTGCCTTTTGGTTATGGAGATTACATCGTGTTGCCACGCGGCACTATTTATCAAATAAAATTTAATGATGAAAAGAACAGGTTGTTCATCGTTGAATCTCATCATGCCATTCGTTTTCCAAAAAAATATTTAAGTAAAAACGGGCAGTTGCTTGAGCATTCTCCTTATTGCGAACGTGATATCCGTACACCACAAGATTTAAAAACTTTTGATGAGCAGGGCGATTTTATCATCAAAACAAAAAAAAGAAATATGCTTTACGGCATACATTACGGTCATCATCCATTTGATGTAATTGGCTGGGATGGCTGTTGTTATCCTTACATATTTTCCATTCACGATTTTGAACCAATAACGGGCCGTGTGCATCAGCCGCCACCGGTGCATCAAACTTTTGAAACAAACGCTTTTGTTATCTGCAGTTTTGTACCAAGATTATTTGATTATCATCCGCAAAGTATTCCTGCGCCTTACAACCACAGCAATATTGACAGTGATGAATTGATCTATTATGTTGATGGTGATTTTATGAGCCGCAAAAATGTAACGCGTGGTATGATAACCTTACATCCCGCAGGTATTCCGCACGG
>JBDUBY010000187.1:0-2468 GCA_040003735.1 Parafilimonas sp. | reverse complement strand
CTTTTTAAATATAATGTGAAAAGCAATGATAACACTACTGCTGAAAGTCGTATTAAATTTTTAGTCGTAGAGTTTTTTATTGTTAAAGCAGGAATATTTGGTAATGATTTCAGAAAGAAATTTTTTAGTCTTTGATAATCCAACAGAATAAGATAAACTAAACCCATTGTCAACAAAACTGATTGAGTTAGCGCACCAGCATTCAATTGATAAAAGAAATTAATTAAAGTCAGGTTTAGCATAAATGCGAATAAAGTAATAGCTGCTATTAAAAGAGTTTTCCGAAATAATAGAAAGTATGAACCAACAATTTGAATCAAAGCAAGTACAAGTCCGAAAGTATGAGAATATCCGAAGTAAAACCATGTTAGCCATTCACCAGATTGTTGATTCATCGGCTTGTCGGCAATTGACGGAGGTACTATAAATTGAAGTCCCAAAATCTTTTTCCATCCAAAGCTCGCCAAGTTAAAAGCTATAGTATATCTAATCAATGTATTTAAGAAGCTGTAAATCTTATAAGAGTTTATTCTTTGTTTTCTTTCCTGGTACTGCCAAATGAAAGGATAAATAAGTGCGGCAACAAAGCAAAGTCCAACTAGAGAAAATACCAGTAAGGGAGGAAACCAAGTCAGTGTGCCGCTATTACCAAGAACAAGTAGCAAAGCAATTGTTGTAAATGCCGCAACCAAGCAAGAAATAATTTTTTTAAAGATTGAAGAGCCTCTCATTATTGCAGTTTTGCAATAAGATGCAATACTTGGAAAATTCCATAAACTAAAAATTGCTTGGTGTCAAATTCAATTGCCGCTAACGTAAAGATTTATGTTATTATTACGCAACTCCAAATAAAATTCAGGCATTAAAACTCAATCAATTAATCTTATACATTTTGTATTGTCGTTAGGACAATCTGTTTTTTAGTTAACCGCATTTCGGTTGCATGGACACCAACAGCGAACCTTGTCCGGAAATTCCGGATGCTATCTGCACTTTCAAACCTACCCGGAAAATTAGTGCCGATTATCAATGTAGTTCAAAAGAAGAAAATTTATAGCGCATCGTCCTCTGCCTCCTTACTCATTGCCATTTACATCTCACGCAACCTCATTTAAATCTTACTCATTGTCATTTCGTTGTTACTGAACGTCATTCGCACATCACTGAAGTTCATTCGCACACCACTGAACCACGTTCGCACCTCACTGAACCTCATTGGGAACTCACTGAAGTCCATTCGCACACCACTGAACCTCATTGGGAACTCACTGAAGTCTATTCGCAACTAAGTAAACGAATTAATATGCTTTCGCAAATAAAACTCTTTGCGCAGATGGTTTGCCGGTAAGTATGCAGGCGCCTTCTTCCTGTTTTGCATCAAAAGGAATGCAACGTATGGTAGCTTTGGTAAGATCTTTAATTTTTTCTTCGGTTTCGCCGGTGCCATCCCAGTGTGCACTTACAAAACCGGTTTTGTTTTCCAGCACATCTGTAAATTCTTCCCAGTTATTTACTTCCGTTATATGTTCATCGCGAAAGGCTTTTGCTTTGCTGAACATATTGATTTGAATTTCGCCGAGCAATTCAAAAACATTACCGGCAATATTATCAAGGCTGGTGCTTTTCTTTTCTTTTGTATCTCTTCTTGCAATTTCTGCTGCATTATTTTCAAGATCTTTTGGCCCGAGGGTTATTCTTACAGGCACGCCTTTCATTTCATATTCAGCAAACTTCCAGCCCGGGCGGGCATTATCGTTGTCATCAAATTTAACCCGCACATTCAGTTGCTTTAAGGCGGCAATAATTTCATTTGCTTTTTGAGTGATAAGCGCTTTTTGTTCGTCACCTTTATAAATAGGAATGATAACTACCTGTAACGGCGCAATTTTAGGCGGAAGAATCAAACCATCATCATCGCTGTGCGCCATAATTAATGCACCGATAAGGCGTGTACTTACGCCCCAGCTTGTGGCCCACACATAATCAAGCGTATTATTTTTATCACTGAATTTTACATCAAACGCTTTGGCAAAGTTCTGCCCAAGAAAATGGGAAGTGCCTGCCTGGAGTGCTTTACCATCCTGCATTAATGCTTCAATGCAATAAGTATCTTCTGCGCCGGCAAAACGTTCATTGGCAGTTTTTACGCCTTTAATAACGGGAACCGCCATAAAACTCTCAACAAAATCAGCATACACATCCAGCATTTGCCGCGATTCAAATAATGCTTCATCTTTTGTAGCGTGCGCTGTGTGGCCTTCCTGCCATAAAAATTCAGTAGTACGCAAAAACAAGCGTGTACGCATTTCCCAGCGTACCACATTTGCCCATTGATTAATCAAGATCGGGAGATCGCGATAGCTTTGAATCCAGTTCTTATAGGTGCTCCATATTATAGCTTCGCTGGTAGGGCGAACAATTAATTCTTCTTCCAGCTTTGCATCTTCATCAACAATTAATTTGCCTTT
>JBDUBY010000442.1:0-8279 GCA_040003735.1 Parafilimonas sp. | reverse complement strand
TTCAAAAAAAATCAATGGCGGTTTTTGCTGAATAAGTTGCTGAAAGGTTGCGGTACTTGTTTTGTATTTGGTTTGTAATAGACCTGATAACGCAGTATTGTAATCTTTAACAACTGCAACTTTATTTTGTTGCGATGCATGCTTCAAAATAGATTCTCTTTCAGATAAAATAGTATGATACACCGGCGCAATAATAATGCTTTTATAAGCATCAATTATATAGTTGTTGAATAAAAGCCCTGCAGAAAACAGCAGGTATAATAATATCTTTTTTCGTACAATTTGTAAAGAGAAAACCTTTGAATTGCTTGTAATGCCACCAATGAAAAAACAAGCTATTAATAACAATACTATAAAATAAGACACAGCATTTACATACCTGTCAGGAATTAGCCCACCTTTTAAAGCAGTTACCGGCAACGAAACAGCAACAACTAAAAAAATAAGAAGCACAACTGAAGGAAGCCATTTTTTACTTGATATTTTTCTAATATAAAAATTGTTTTGCCATTGCGCTTTTGTTTGATCAGCATAAATAAAAATTGCAAATACTGAAAACCATACAAATGGAGTTCTGCAAATACTCCATAATGTCTCAAAACTGTGATACGCAACTGAGACAATACCAATATAAAAATTTTTAGGAACTACATCATTTAATCTTACCTGGTTGCCGGGAGAAAAAATAAGAAAAGCACTACCTGCTATAAATGCAAGCGCAATTAATATTACAAAAAATGTTGAGCGCTTTTTTTGCAGTGTGCAAAAAAATGCAATAAGAAATAGCAACAATTGAACGACTATGAAAAATTCATTGAATCCTATCGTTATAAAAACGAGCAACGGTAATGCAACAAAACAAATGCTGCTTAACAATTTATTATTTGTATTTAAAAAGAGAATGAATAGCGATATTTCTATTTGAATTAAAATGATTGGAAGCTGGTATGTAATGGCACTGCTAAACCAGAAAATAAATGTTGAACATTGTGGTATTGAGCAAATTTCGAGTGCAAGAAAAAGAATTGATACAAGTAATCTTTTTGAAAGCGTATTGTTTTCTTTCAGAATAAATTTATGCAATGTATTTACCAGGAAAAAGATTGAAATAAAATTGAATGCCAGCAACAATAAGCTATGCAGGTAATAATGATTGTATAAGAAATTATGATACGCAAATAGTGAACCTGCGAATGTTGCAGAAAATCTTCCGCCCCAGTTTTTATAGATGAAAGATTGGTATGCAATAAAACCATTACTGTTTAATTGGTAACCACAAAAAAAATCATCTGTGCATGGATGATTGAAAAAAGGAAGTATAATCAACGGCAAAAAGAAAATCAACAGCGACACTATTAATGTAAATTTAGCGCCTACTAATATTTTCGATTCAATAAAATTTTTATCAGTAAAAAATTCACGCATGCGTAATCGAAATTATTAATTTATTGCTGCCATAAAAATATATTGTACAAGTGAGTAAATCCCGGATCAAGTCCGGGACAGTCTGCACCTTTATGCCACGAAGTTCTGTAGCTGTCTAAAAAAAACTAAACTTCAACAACTTCGGTCTTACTTAAATAATCATGAAGAGGTTTATCAAGAAAAGGAATAAAAAAGCAATCGATAATAGTGAGCCGTATTAAACTGCGTACAAGAATTTGCCAGAACGCAGCTCGTTTATAATGCTTATTTACAACCTTACTTAGTGTTATCCATTTTGCCGGGGAACGCATAAAAATAGCTTCAAAAAAAGTATAATAAATAAACATCATGATCCAGAAAATGCCATAGAATGGAATGAATGGATAATGCCAATACATTACCTGCGTATCCCACAAATTATTTGCAACGAAAGTTATGCCCCAGATAAGCAATGTATCTATGATAAAATTCAGTACGCGTGTGCCAAAACCGGCTGTTTTCATGATGCAAGATTACCGCATCAAATACATCTTTCCATAACCTTTATTAAAATATTTATCTGTATTTACTTCATAACCATCCTGGCCGTAAGTAGGAAATTTGTCTAAAGATTTTCCGTTGAGATTTGTTAGCACGCGATATAAATAAACGCCGTTGGCAAGCTTTTGCCCGTATTCATCTTTTCCATCCCATTTATAATCTGTAATATTTCTGCCGATATGTAGCGACGAACCCAATTCTTCTTTTGTAATTTCTTTTACAATTTTTCCGGTGATGGTAAGAATTTCTATGCGAATGTTTTGCGGTACTTCACTTCCTGTTATTGTAAAAACAAACGCTGTTGATGTAGTAAATGGATTTGGATAATTAAACATGTTGGTGATCATGGGTTTGTTATATACTTCAAATGAAACCATGTAATCAACATTGCCTGCTGTATTGCCTGTTTTATCTTTTCCGTGAATGATTAATTGATACGTTCCGTCATCAGTTAAATACGGGGTAAAATCAACCGACGCAACATTGTTGCTGCCTGAAGTTGCTGGTGTAAATAATAATGTATCTGTATTAAAATAAAATGGTTTCAATGTTCCGTCAGGATAACGAAGCTGAACAGTTACCAGCGAAGTATCATTCAATAATAAATAACCTGATTCATCTTTCATCTTCACTAACACATGCGGTTTTGCAGCAACAATATCATTGTTTAAAATATGAATGCCATCAAATGTTACATCAAGTGTTGGTTTATAGTTATCAGTATTTACTGCAAAACTTCTGTACAAAAAATTATTAAAATGTGTTTGTTCAGGCTGATTATTATTTGGATTAACATCGAGATATAAATTATTCAAACCACTTAATGTTGTTGTTGCAATGTTTGCCATAATAATTGCTGTATCGCCTGCATTTAATGCTTTTAATTTTTTTATTGAGATAACGTTTGCATTATTACTTGCATCATAAACTGTAAGGTTAACTAAAATGCTGTCAGCAAACGGAACTTCACTTACATTTTTAAAAGCAATTGCCAAACTATCTGTTTCGCCTACTGCAACTGTATCTCTGAATTTGTATAGAATGTTTGGAGCGAGTGCACCTTCGGGAACCGGATCATATAAAAGTCTCCACCACCGTAATTGATATGGCGTAAGATTGATGCTATCTGCATTACGCATTTTTAATTTTATGTAAGGATATTTTGCAACGTTTACACTGCTGATGTCAAAATTTTGTTGAGATGAATTTAAGCTATACAAAAGCGTTTCATTATTCAATGTATCAACGCCAATTACATCAACACGTGGTTGATCGCCGGGTTTTGCATCAACGCTATTGCCATTCCATAAAACTTTATGCCATGCTTTTGCCGGTCCGAAAGCAGGCGATGTAATAAAGCCAAGTGTATCTGAGGAAATTACATAACGCTGATAATTTATAAGATCACGCAAGGTTTGAGAGAACTGCCAGCCGGGCACATAGAGTGAATTGTTTTTTTCATAATCAAATACCCAAATTCTGTTTTCAAATGAATCGATCGTACTAAATCCGGCTTGCTTTAATCTATCATAAAAAGTATTGCCAACACCATAAATATTTTGATCAGATTTCCATATCGAAGCAGATGTTGGTGTGTTGTAAATAATACGGGCAGTAACCAATAAACCGTTTGGAATCCAATCCATAAAATCACGCATTTGGCGGCGTGTGGTTGTATCTGTGTAATGAAATTCAAAATTGTATTGATAACCTTTTTGAACACAACTGCCGCTAAAACTATTCATAAAACCACCATAACTGCCGCCATTGCCAACGGTTGATGGAACGGGCTGATTGTAGTACGGCTGTAATGTTACAGGATCAAACAAATTAAATATGATAGAAGATCCAAGACATGAAGATGAAGTAACAGTGCTATTGTTTATTGCAACCTGGAAATAAGCTGGCGTATTATATTGAGGGCTGAATACGGCATTATACATTCCAAGCGTTGAAGTAATATTTGTGTATGTCCATCTTCTGCTGAAACTATCAATATAAATTCTGTCGCCAACTGATTTTAAATGTTGATATAAATGTGATTGATTATAACCAAAACCTGTATTGGGCAAATACACAAAACTAGATGTGTTCCAAAGATAATCTCCGCTTGTGGGCACCGGCGCAACACGCCAGTAATAAACAGTACTGTCAGCAAACAGAATGGTTGAATTAAACTCAAGCGCGCCACCAACTGAATTTATTGTTTGTGTTGATTTAAGTTGCGAATTAAATAATTCTGTTGTATCCATTTCCATTGTATAAGCACGAAGCGGCACCACAGCATTTGCTGTTGATGCATACAACTTAATACTGCTTTTATTTACAATAGAAAAATTGTACGGATAGATCGGCGTAAGCTCATCTTCATAAATAAAAAATTGTTTTGTAACGGTATTATTAAGCTCGCTTAGTTCAGTGTATTGTTGAAGGTTATCAATAGTAATGGTTAATGAATTCTGACCTTTATCGCGGGTTGCATTTATCGGCACCGTTAATTCAACAGAATCAATATAGCGAACCGATTTTATTTTTTGCGAGAACAAAGTAGCTACAGAACCATCAGGATATTTTCTTTGAATAAGAACAGAAACAGAATCGCCTGTTGCCTTGCCAAGATTGTAGAAATAGCATTTTATTTTAAAGCTGTTATCAGCCACAGAAACAAATGTTGGATCAATATTTACATTTTGTTCTTCAATATCAAAATCAGGCAAAGCATGCGCATTAATTTTTAATGCAGGATCGCCATGCAATACACTTTCTTCTGCATGTAAATTCGCTATAAAATCTCCCGAATTATTGTTTAGCAAAAAAGAAACGGCATCTTTTAAATTATAAGAAACAGGTGCGCCATATTTTGTGCGGCTAAAGGAATTATAAAAACCTGTATTGTAATCATTCAAATAACCTTCTACACCAAAATGTGTACTTGCAATATAAGCAATACTGCCACGGTGCTGCGCTAAAACCCATGCTTCAGATAAAGAATTAAATGTGGTGAAACGTGCCGTATCAAACGAAAAAATATCTCCGGCATCGCAACCGTTTACGATAAATACAGGATATTTCCCCGGGTTAGCATAATCCTCAGGCTTGTTCAAATTATAATCAAGAATGCTTGCGGATGAATGCCCGAAATAATTGAGCAACGATATTCCACTTGTAAATAATTGCTGCATCAATGCATCAAGAATTGTGGTGCCTGATGAGCTGGTTGTTTTATTAAAGCTGTACACATTGCCACCAAACAAAGTATCCTGCACAATACTTTTATACCTGTTTAAATCGCCTGAAAGCGACGCATTTAAATTTGGATCATCTGCGCCTGTTACATGCACAATTGTTTTCATCCAGGCTTTGTTAGCAACCGTTTCTGTATTGTCTGCCTGTGCTGCTTCGTACTCTTTTAATTTAGAAAGATAAATTGCCACTTCATTTTGCGTTACTGCCGACAACCTTCCAATTGGTGTTGCAGGCGTTGGAGAAAGATCGTTTGATGACAGCAAATTATCAGATGCAGGCCAGCCAAATGTTGGAACAAGGTTTAGCTTTTCTGCATATTGCGATGATTGATTTATCCGGTATTGATCATACGTTACTGCTTTTCCTATTAAGAAAGCAAATTGTGGCGCAACAGAAAAAGTATTTCGTGCATAACGCAGAAAATTCTTTACAGAGATTGGATCTTTTTTTATGCCGTAAGCAAACTCATCAACCAAATCATCAATATCATAAACCTTTACATTATAAGAACCCCCGGCTGAACTTTTTCTGTAATCAACATAATCAGCAACCGGGCCGCTCAACGGAACATTTGTAAGAATTTTATTGGAGATGATAAGATAATCGCCCTGGTTGGCTGCAACAGAATAATCAGGGAAAATTCTTTGTTCGAAAGCACCGATGTTTGCCGCATTGTCTTCACTAAATAAAACAAGATTTCGGTCTGATGCAGATGGAGGCAAAGCAAATTGCAAAGTGCCTGTTGCATCTGCATAGCGAATGTTATTCGTTAAATCATACAACATCGCATGGCCGCCGATGAAGCCTGTTATCTTTAAAAAATTTCCTTGTGTAGTTGCAGGCAATGAAAAAGCAAATTGCGATGCACCACCAAAATTAAATTGACGTTGATAACTCAAATCTATAAAGCCAACAACAATGCGGTCATCAGTTTGAATATTTTTATCTGCGATTGTAAAGCTTGTATTTGCTGAACTAATGGATGCATTGCTAACACTGCCTGAAAGCACACCGGCATTCATGTTTAAAATAGCAGAACTGGTTATAACAACTGCACCATTTACAGCAACCGTAATAGTTCTGTTACTACCATTTGCTACGGAATTGCCTGCAACTGCAACATTTAATTGCGGCGTACCAATATTGGCCGAATATAAATTACCAGCGTTTAAGGTAAACGGGCTGCCGACGCTTATTTCGTTGCTGCTCCACCATTCACCAATATCATAAGTAGATGAATATACGTTCGTGCCCAAATTCACGGCACGGCCGCGGTTAAGCATGTTTTGAAAATCGTAACGGTAATGATAAAGGAACGATTGATCTGCCGGCAAATGATTATTGGCAACATCATTCACGCCATCTGTTATTCTTACATTATTTCCGGCATTGGTTGTAAGAAAATATGCAGCCGTATCTGTTTCCAAACTTAAATCTGTTGATAATTGGTTGTTTGGATCTTTATATAAATTCCTGTCAGGTAAACCATCATTCTTCTGCCCATAAAATTCTATATAACCATTAGCGGGCAACACGCCGGTTGCAGCGCTTGTATAAACAGCAATTTGTTTTCCGTTGCGCCATAATTGAAATTGTTCTGCAGGAATATTTTGTAACGCCGCAGGTAAATTAGTTTGATTAATTCGGTATAAACCTGTTGCGCCAATCTTGAATTTGTAATATGTTTTTGAATAGTCTATCCATTCGTTATAATACTGTTGGGCAACAACATTAAAACAAACGATACAGCTTATCAATATCAAAAAATATTTCCTCATGGCACAGGATAATTGCCTTTTTCTTTTTTTGGTTTTTCTGCTTTATCTAATTCAGGAAATGATCCTTTTCTGCTGGATTCTTTTTCCTGTTTCTTACCTAAATCTATCGTTAATGAAAACACGTTTGTGTACAACGGGTTGCTTTGATTGGCAAGATTGGTAAACGCATAATCAATTGCAACATTACCTACTTTAAAACCTGCACCAATAGATGGTTGATAAATCCAAACCTTTCTTTGATTCAGCGTATCGCCATCAGCCAAAGCCTTTTGAAAATTCTGTACACCAGCACGCACAAATACAACATTTGCAATATTTGCTTCCACACCAAATTTGGGATCAACACTAATGGGATCAGAACTAATGATTGTGTTACGCTGACCATCAAAAGTTACATCAAAATCTGCTTCAGCAAGCAAATGCAGTTTTTCGGCAAGCCGGAAATTATAGCCGATAGCAGGAACCAATCTTGGTGAAGTAAGTTCTGTTGATTTTACAGGAATATCATTATTGGTAAGATACAGCACCTGCTTTTCTTCATCCGTAAAAGAAAAACTCCATGCATTGAAAGTAGTGGTTACATCTCTTGCAGCAATACCAAAACGCAAACCGGCAGATCGGTATAAAAAACCCGCATCAAAACCAAAACCCCAGGCTTGTGCAAAATGACCAACATTGCGGTAAATAATTTTTGTATTTGCGCCCCAGCTTATCTGTGCCTGGTCATCATCTTTTATAACCTGCGCGTAAGAAACCAAAAATGCGTAATCGCTTGAAGAAAAACTTTGAATGTTATTATAATTCAGCGAGCCATCCGGTTCAACCAAAAACAAAGTATTGGGAATGTCATCAACGCCAAATCTTAATAAAGAAAAACACAGCGTACGGTAACTGCTCGCAACAGGAATGGCAGCTGACACATAATCGTATTTGCCAATGCCTGCAAAATATTCGGCATGCATTAAAGAGATGTTTGGGTTATCAATCACGTTTACCAAACCAGCCGGATTCCAGTAACCCGCATTGCCGTCTTCGGCGCTGGCAACCTGTGCGCCACCCATTGCAAGTCCGCGTGCACCGGCACCAATATTTAAAAATTCGTTGGAGTATTTGCGAAACTGAGCAGAACCGCAAACTGCGCAGCAGGTAAACAACATCAACATAAACAGCCTTCCACGAATCTTCATTGCGCAATGGTAATTTCTACAGGCGGGCAAGATACAATTTAGTTTTCTTTCGGTCTTAATACGAAAACATACGGTTTTTAGTATGATAAGGTTGAGGTTTGTT
>JBDUBY010000277.1:0-8316 GCA_040003735.1 Parafilimonas sp. | reverse complement strand
GCATTAATCTCTTATAAGTTATAGTTTTATTTTTATTACATCTTTGTAATTCGTCTATAACATATAATCAATTCATTTGTGCAATGAGTGAAATAATGCGCAGGAAAATAATTTATATCTATAATCCAATATCAGGAACAAAATCAAAAGATGCGCTGCTAAAAAAAATAGAAATAGCAACCAAAGAAAAACATTTGCCATTCGAATTTTTTATCGCCAATCCAAAAGGCGAATATGATGTACTTAGAAAAAAAATTAAGTATGAAAAAATTACAGATGTTGTTATTATAGGTGGAGACGGAACAGTAAATCAAATCACCAACGCGCTGCGTAACTGCGATGTAAGATTTGGTATTATACCAGCCGGCAGCGGCAACGGACTTGCTTTTACAGCAGGTATTCCTAAAAATAAAAATCATGCTCTGCAGATGATCTTCAACGAAAGTTCAAAAAAAACAGATGCATTCATGATCAACAATTATTACTCTTGCATGCTAAGCGGACTTGGTTTTGATGCAGCCGTTGCACATGAATTTGCACAACATCCCAAACGTGGTTTAACAACATATATAAAACAAACATTGTTGCATTTTTTAAAAGCACGCACATACCGTTTTGAAATTATAATGGGTGGGAATTCTTTTTTTACCAATGCTTATTTTATAAGCATTGCAAACAGTAACCAGTTTGGCAATAATGTAACCATTGCGCCAAAAGCCAAATTGAATGATGGTTTGCTCGATATTGTAATAGTTCAAAGAATGCATAAAGCAAGATTAGCGTTTGCTGTGCTGAAACAAATACGAGGCAATAATGATTTGCATTTATATCCGGCTGATAATTCAGGCAAGGCCGTTTTGTATTTTCAAACTGCCGCACTTACTATCAGGAATTTAGATAATGCACCATTGCACGTAGATGGAGATCCTTATGAAACTGCGGAGGAATTTAAAATTGAACTTTTAAAAGATAGTTTCGATTTGATAAGACCATAAAATAAAATTTATTGATAAATAAATATTTTCACTTTACTATAAAGTATATCAGTCGTCTATTTGCAAATTATTTTATGCATTAGCATTCTATCAGTCTGCAAAAATAAATTACGATTATGAACGCATTAGCAACTGAAAAAACCATTCACTGGAAAAAAAATATTTATGTGGCAATGATATTAAGCCTGTTGCTGGCAATGCTATTTTATACACTTTGCCGCATAGGTTTTTATTTGTTTAACACCGCCTATTTTCCAGGTATGACTGTTGGTATTTTTTTGCACTTGCTGGCTGGCGGTTTGGTATTTGATTTATCAGGCGTGTTATACAGCAATGCCCTTTTTATCATATTGATAATTATTCCTCATCCCTGGCGCTTTAACCCATCTTTCAAAAAGATATTGAAATGGGTTTTTATTATAGTAAATTCTGTTGCCATTGCTACTAACGTTATTGATTTTATTTACTACCGCGTTACACTGGCAAGAACAACGCTTAGTATCTTCTCGCAGTTTCAGAATGAACAAAATATAGGCACTTTATTCTTTCATTTTTTTATTACTTATTGGTATTTGGTTTTACTGTTTATTGTGTTGATATGGTGTCTGAAAAAATTATATGAAAAAATAGATTATGAAGGACCGCAAATAAAAAATTTATGGTTACGCTACATAACAGGCATTTTACTAATGCCCGTTTTTATTGGCTTTTTTGTAGCAGGAGTACGCGGCGGTTTTGCGCATAGCACACGCCCGATTACATTAAGCAATGCGCCTGAATATAGTGTAAAGCCACAGTATGCAGCCATTGTATTAAACACGCCTTTTGCGCTCATCCGCACTGCTACAACGGAGGTTATTAAAACAGTAAATTATTATCCTTCTGATGAAGCATTGAACAAAGTTTTTACGCCTTTACATACGCCTGATGACACAGCATCATCTACACCTGATAATGTAGTGATCTTTATATTGGAAAGTTTTTCAAAAGAATTTGTAAGCGCTTATAATAAAGATTTAGGCAAAGATTATAAAGGCTATACACCATTTCTTGATTCCCTGATTGCTAACAGCCGTACTTTTCAATATTCATTTGCAAACGGGCATAAATCTATTGAAGCAATGCCTTCTGTTTTGTGCAGCCTTCCGTCATTACAAGTGCCATATATTTTATCGCAATATTCAGGTGACAAAGTAAACAGTATTGCTTCGTTGCTAAAAAATGAAGGATATTATTCCGCATTTTTTCATGGCGCAGCTGACGGGTCCATGGGGTTTTTAGCGTTTTCTAAAACCACAGGCTTTGATGATTATTTTGGCAAAACAGAATATAACAACGATAAAGATTACGATGGCATCTGGGGTATTTGGGACGAACCATTTTTGCAATTTTTTGCTAATAAAATGAATACTTTCAGGCAGCCATTTTTTACTACTGTGTTTACAGTTTCATCGCACGATCCGTTTAAATTGCCCAAACAATACGATAGTGTTTTTAAGGGCGGCCCGTTGCCAGTACAACGTACAATTCAATATTCAGATTATGCTATTCGCCGTTTCTTTCAAACAGCATCAAAAATGCCGTGGTTTAAAAATACATTGTTTGTTTTCACTGCAGATCATGTAGCGTTTCAATCTCAATACAGCAAATACCATTCAGTTCCGGGCACATCTTCCATTCCAATTTTCTTCTACAAGCCGGAAGCAAACTGGTCGTATTTTAAACCGGAAATAATCAATCAAATGGATATCATGCCAACAGTGTTAGGTTATCTTCATTACAATAAACCATACATAGCTTTTGGAAGAGATGTTTTTAAAGAAGATAAAACACCTTATGCTGTTAACTATTTTAATAACACGTACAATTATTTTTATAACGATTACCTGTTGCAGTATAACAATAATAAACCTGTTGCATTATATAACTATAAACAGGATTTTACGCAGCAGCATAATCTATTGAATGCTTTGCCGGATACAACAAAAAATTTAACCAACCAATTACAGGCGTTCATTCAACAATATAATAACCGCATTGTTGAAAACAATCTTACAACTGAAGGAAGCCAGCTAAAAAAAGTAAAAATTAAATAAAAGGAATACTATATTTCTGTTATGAAAATACTCTGGAAATTATTCCATAGCAGGTATTTTCTAAAAGCGAATATTTGTTCCGGTTAATAGACGGATCATGAATCATCGTTCCATCTTTGCCAACAACACAATGCATTTTACCGGTAATTTCATCAGTGCCGATAATTATATGATATCCACGCAAAGCACTTATATGCGGCTTTTCTATAAGCACAAGATTATAGCCCAGCGTATGCAAATAATTATTTACAACCAGGTACCAGTTTTCAACACTTTGCAACGGCGGATAATCTTCTATTCTATTTTCCAGGATGCTTGCCAGCGAAGCCGCTAAACAAAAGGCATCTGCGTGTATATAATTGTTTTGCTTAATCTTGATCATAACCGGTTAGCAACTGTAAAATTTAGACAACTAACGTTCATCTTATAAAAAATATGATGAACGGAAAACAAAAATTTTACTTAAAAAATATTTATTCAATAACAACAATTAGTGCCACAACGTTGTGACTTAAACACGCTTTTGTTATAAATTGATAGCAGCGCAGGTAATAATTTAATTCATGCTAATTTTACAAAAAGGATTTACATGGAAGAAAGCAAAAGGCAGAAACAGGTGGCCGCAGTTTTATCAGAAGAATTGAATGATATTTTCAGGAGATTGAATTTAAATATGATTGATGGAGGCATGGTTTCCATTTCATCTGTAAAAATTACACCGGATTTATTGGAGGCAAGAATATACGTAAGCATGTACAAGGTTAAAGATGAAGAAGCTTCATTAAAAAAGATAGAAACCCGTGCGTGGGAAGTAAAAAAGGAATTAACAACAAGGGTAAAAAACCAGTTAAGACGCATGCCGGTGCTTAAATTTTATCTTGATGATACACTTGATCACGTTTTTAAAATGGAAGAATTATTTAAGCAAATAAATGACGGGCAGAAGCCGTTGTCATCAGAAGAAGAATAAAATTTCTGCAATAAATTAAACCTTGAAATATTCAAACACTTGAACTTTCTTTTCGCCTGGCGATATTTTAAATCGAAAAAATCTACTAATGCCATCAACATTATTGCATGGATAAGCATGCTTGCAATAATGATAAGTACCGCTGCATTAATTATTGTATTAAGTGTGTTCAACGGTTTTGAAGGACTTGTAAAAAATTTATACGGCGACTTTTATGCAGCTATTAAGATTGCTCCGAAACAGGGAAAGTTTTTAATTGCGGATAATAATCTTACAAACAAAATACAATCTGTTGCAGGTGTAAAAGCTATCAGTTTTACCGTGGAAGAAAAAGCAGTTTTAGTAAACGGCGATTATCAAACTATTACATATTTAAAAGGTGTTGACAAAAATTATAATACGGTAAATAAATTATCGCACTATATAACCTCAGGCAAATATGATCTCGGAACAACTGATGCGCCGGCAATTATTGCTGGTTCCGGTATAGCTAATGCAGTTGGCGCAGATCCGCAATCGCCTTTATCAGATATTGTTGTTTACCTGCCTAACCGCAAAGCAAAAAATTTCAACAGTCTTGATGCAATGCATTCTTTCGAAGTAAAGCCTGCCGGAATTTTTTCTGTGCAGCAGGAATTTGATGATAAATATGCGTTCACCAATCTTGCATTTGTTCAATACATGTTAGATCTTGATGCCGATCAATATACGGGAATAGAAATTTCGATAGCTAAAAATCATGATGAAAAAGATGTTCAGCAGCAATTGCAAAAAATACTCGGCGCAAATTTTATTGTGCAAACAAGTTATGAGCAAAACCAAAGTTTGTTTACAGTAATGCAAATTGAAAAATGGGTGATCTATGGAATTCTTTCGCTGATACTTTTGGTAGCAGCTTTTAATATGATCGGCGCACTTACTATGCTTGTTTTGGAAAAAGAAAAAGATATTGCTGTATTAAAAGCAATGGGCGCATCAGAAAATCGTGTTCAGAAAATATTTTTGAGTGAGGGTTTTTTGCTTGCCGGTACAGGCGGAATTTTAGGAATGTTGATTGCACTTGGAATCTGTTTTATTCAAATCAAATATCATCTTATAAAGCTGGAAGGCGGCACTTTTATTATTGATTACTATCCTGTGAAAATGGTGGCACAAGATTTTTTATTGGTAGGAATTACAGTGCTGATTATTGCTGTAATTGCTTCCTGGATTCCTGCAAAAAAAGCAGCTGATCAATTCTATTCTTTAAAGAGTTAGTTATTATTGGCTTCATTAATTTCTTCTTTCGCCTTTTTCCATTCTCTTGATGCAAGCACCATTTTTATTTCGCCAAAACTTACAGCATCGCCAAGTTTTTGTTTTATAGGTGTGATAGAATCGCCTTCGAAATTATCAAGATAAGGTTCTATTAAAACAAGCTTTTCTGTTTTCACTAATTCGTTTACGGAAATTATTCCGCGCTGGATATAAAACGCAAGATGACTTTCAATAGTTGATACAGAAAGATTGCGGATAGTTGCAATTTCAGTAATTGAATTACCTTCTTTATGTAATTTGTAGCTGATGCTTTTTGTATCTTCCTTTTCTGTTTTTTCAGTTTTTGTTTTGCGCTCTTTTTTCGCCTGCTTTGTTTGTATTAATGATGAAAGGTTATGCTCGCTGCAATATTCGAGTATTACTTCTAAAAAAACATTGCCATACTGTTTTGCTTTTGCCTGTCCAAAGCCGTTTATCTTGGTTAATTCATCCAAATTTTGCGGAAGATAATTTGCCATTTCATCAATGGTAGTACTGCCTGCAACATAGTACACCGGCACATTTTTTTGTTCGCAGATTTTATTACGCAATTCACGTAATTTTTTATGCAATAAAGGATGCGCACTTTCTGTTTTTTGTATTGATGCAGTTGCGTAAGCATTTACATTAAACGACGGAACAATGAAATTTTTTTTATGCTGATAATAGCTGTTTACCGTAAAATGATGAAGGCAACAATTCAGTAAATGTTGCTTTTCGGCAAGCAAAACAAAAACTTCTTTCAACGAATCGTTATAAGCTTTTGCATGTTGCTTACTATCTGTTGTTGCTGGCGATTGTTTTATACATGCGATCAGATCATCCAATTGCTTTATAAAATAATCTGCAGCAACAGAAAGCCTTTCCTGAAGTTGTTTATTTTCTTCAGGCAAACTATCATCTGCAAATAATTTGTTTAGTTGAAGTTTAAATTTTGCTGCAACGCTTTGTATAGTATTTATTTTATCATCTGTTTCAATAATCCATGGTAATAATTCGGCGTTAAAAGCAGCCGTGTTATCTTTTACTGTTACATGTAATTCCGCGTATTGTTTTGATGCAGCGATTAAATCAAACAACGATAAAAGAAGCGTTTGCTGGTATTGTTTTTTAGATAGATGAAGCTCCAGTTTTAAGTTTTCTTCTGATGCATTTTTCTCAGAAAATTCAGTGATGGCTTTATCTGTAATCAATCCTGTTGGATTGATTTGGCTTTTAAGCACAATACCATTTAAAGATGTGCAGCGGCTAAGCGCAACATATACCTGGCCTGGCGCAAATGCACGGCCAGCATCAATTACAGCCTTTTCAAAAGTCAGGCCCTGGCTTTTATGAATAGTAATTGCCCATGCTAAACGTAACGGATATTGCATAAATGTACCCAACACATCTTCTTCCAACTGTTGTGTTGTTTTATTAATTGAGTAACGGATATTTTCCCAGGTTTCTTTATGCACTTCAATTTCATCTTCATCATCTTTGCATTGCACGAAAATCTTATCGGTTTCTATTTTAGTTATCACACCAATCTTACCATTAAAATATCTTTTTACTTTCTCTTTGTCGTTTTTAATAAACATAACCTGTGCACCAATTTTTAATTCAAGTAATGCATCTGCAGGATATGATTTTTCATAGAACTCACCAGTAATTTCTGCCTTGAATGAAAATGCTTTTTGTTTAAGTTTTGAAAGCTCTTCTGCGTTGGTACTATCAGATTTAAAATTGTGTGTTGTAAGAAAAATATAGCCATCATTTCCATTCAATTCAAACCATGGATCGTAACGGCTGTTTAATAATTGCATACCTTCATCACTTAAATTATTATGGCGCACTTCATTTAAAACATTGATGAATGCAGAATCAGATTGCCGGTATATTTTTTTGAATTCAATATGCACCGGCGGAAATTGCTGCAGTACATGGCTATCAAAAAAATAAACACTTTTATAATAAGGAGAAAGCAGTTTCCATTCTTCATCAGGTATTATTGGTGGCAGCTGGAACATATCGCCAATAAATAAAACTTGTACGCCGCCAAATGGTTCGCTGTTGCGGTAACGAAAATGTTTTAATACAGCATCGATAGCATCTAATATATCGCAACGCACCATGCTTATTTCATCAATGATCAGCAGCTCAAGTTGCTGTAATATTTTTCTCTTTTCACTGTTCAAACGCATTCTTCCCAAAAGGCTATGCTTATTTATGGTATTGTTGTTTTGCACAAAGCCTTTGGCTTCCGGTATAAACGGTGACAATGGTAATTGGAAAAAAGAATGAATAGTAGCGCCGCCTGCATTAATTGCCGCAACACCGGTTGGCGCGGTAACTGCAATTTGTTTTATACAATTTGCTTTTATATATTTTAAAAAAGTGGTTTTACCTGTGCCTGCTTTGCCTGTTAAAAAGATATTGCGGCTGCTTTCATTTACCAGGTTTACGGCAAGCTGAAACATTTCATTATCGTGGTCTATTGGTTGCATAAAAGTTAAGGTAAGAAAATTTTTCAACTCTACTTTGCATTGATGAGATATACCAGAGATTATTGCACTGCATTTAATAATAGTAAGTTGATATTTTCAAAAAAACAAAGATTTGTTTTAGTTGAATTAGCAGCTACAAACGTTACATTAAAAATCTATTTATAGATTTCCGTATTGGGATGAAATGATTGCCATGAATGCCAGAATTCCTGGTAAGATTGAACAACCTGCAGCTTATCTCCCTTCATAGTTCCATCAATACAACTACCGGAAATGCTCCAGGTTGAATTTGTTTTATCATCAACCAAAACCTGTTTGCTGCTATCAAAACTAAAATGTAAAATACCATTATAGGTGTTCCTGTTTAATGCATAAAAACTTCTTTCATCTTTACTCATAGTTAATAATAAAGGCACATCGGCAACAGAATCCTCAATGATTTTATTTTTTACCAATGCATTCCAATCATAAGC
>JBDUBY010000425.1:0-8324 GCA_040003735.1 Parafilimonas sp. | reverse complement strand
AAAAAAAACTTATGAAACTATTTTACCTGCTGTTGGTTCTTTCTCTTGTAGATTTTTCTTCATCAGCATTTAGTCAGCCCTTGCCAAAATCAATGTTAGATACATCTTTTAGTTATGACGGCAAAGTAGTAACTAAAGAAGCTTCTGGAGATTCAAGTCATGCTTCAATAAATGGGTTAGTGCTGCAAAGCGATGGTAAAATAATAGCAGCGGGAACATCTCAAAAAGATGATTACTCTACAAGCAAGATTGTATTAACCCGCTATTTGCCTGATGGAAAATTAGATCATTCTTTTGGAAATAAAGGAGTGTTTTATACAAATTATAAAGACTATGGTATTAGTAACTTGATTGACATAAAGCAACAAGCGTCAGGTAAAATGGTGGCAATAGGATATGCTTATTCAATACAAAATGGAGTTATTCCTTTACTGTTTAGATTTAATAAAGATGGGTCAATTGATAATTCATTTGGTGATAGTGGATGGACGATTCTTCCTGAAGAAGGTAATTCAATTGCTATACAATTTAATGATGGTATTATAATTACAAGCGAACGGGCAACAAAAGGCAGAGATACACTTATTTTACGCAGGTATAAAAAAAATGGAATTATTGATAGTGTATTTGGAAAAAACAGTATTGCGATGGCAATTGCTAAAGGAATTCAGGGTGGTGGTGTTTACCCGGTTGTTGCAATAGATAAATTATCAAGAATTGTTGCGGGCTTTACAGGTGCTAGTAATAAATCTTCTGTTAATGATATTGTAGTAGCACGTTTTACTGAGAACGGTTTAGCAGATAGTTCTTTTAATAAAATCGGTATTGTTATTATTGATAATAAGAATAGTCCTGAATATTTAAATGCTATCACTTTACAATCCGATAATAGGATTCTTGTTGGCGGTGAAAGTTATTTACACGGCGATTTTCTTATAGCGAGATTAAATGAGAATGGTACTGTAGATAGTTCATTTGGCGGCACTGGCAAAGTAACTATTAATTTTAGAACTGATGAAAACTGGGGATCTACTGATTATGTAACAGGGTTAATAATACAAGGTAATAAAATTGTAGCTACGGGAACTTCCGATCAAATATTATATGGTAAAACATTTGCCCTTGCCAGGCTTTTTGCTGATGGGCGACCTGATAAAAGTTTTGGTTTTAATGGAAAAATACTAACAAGATTTTTGCTTGGCAACGCTGTTTTAAATGTTTCAATATTGCAACCTGATGGTAAAATTATTTGTGGAGGTTCTGCACAAAAAGGTAATAATTCAGGGCAAGAAGATTTTGCTATTGCAAGATACTTACAAGAAAAGGATACTACCACAGCAACATTCATAGCAAATAAAACTATTAACGTATCATCTCAATTATCATTATATCCAAATCCATGTATTGATAAAATCTTTGTTAATGGTCTACAAACAACAACTGCAACTGTTTTTATAAAAGACCAGTTGGGAAATATTGTTCAAAAGAACATTTTAAGTAAGGCAAATAATTATCAGGTGCCTATTTCTTCATTAAAAGCAGGATTTTATTTTTTAGTAGTGATTGAGAAAAGCAAAAATTCATTATTGAAATTTTACAAAGAGTAAAGCAAAAAACTTATGTAGTTCCTTTAAAACTTATATTATAAAGCCTTTCATCCTTTTATCCCGAAAATTGATGAATTGCCTTTTAGCATTTACTTTCGCATTAATAAGATTGATAATTCAATCAGAATAAAAATATTTATTATGGCATACGATGTAATAGTTATTGGCAGTGGGCCTGGTGGTTACCCGGCAGCAATCCGCGCATCTCAAATGGGATTTAAAACAGCAATTATTGAAAGGGAAAGTTTAGGTGGAATTTGTTTGAACTGGGGTTGTATTCCTACCAAAGCACTATTAAAAAGCGCACAGGTTTTTGACTACATGAAACATAGCGAAAGCTATGGATTAACAGCGACAGATGTAAAACAGGATTTTGGTGCAGTAGTAAAACGCAGCCGCGGTGTGGCTGATAAAATGAGTAAAGGCGTTGCGTTTTTAATGCGTAAGAATAAGATTGATGTAGTAATGGGTAACGCTAAAATTGTTGCTAAAGGCAAAATTGAAGTAACAGATGCAGAAAATAAAAAACAAACACTCGAAGCAAAATATATCATTATCGCAACAGGTGGCCGCAGCCGTGAATTGCCCAACTTAAAACAAGATGGCAAAAAGATAGTTGGTTATCGCGAAGCAATGGTGTTACCGCAACAACCAAAAAGTATGATTATCGTTGGCAGCGGCGCCATAGGTTCTGAATTTGCTTATTTCTATAACAGCATGGGTACAAAGGTTACTATTGTTGAATTCATGCCGAGAATTGTGCCTGTTGAAGATGAAGAAATTTCAAAAGAACTGGAAAAACAATTTAAAAAACAGGGCATAGAAATAATGACAAATGCTACGGTTGAAAAAGCTGATACATCTGGCAGCGGCGTTCGTGCAACTGTAAAAAAACAGGATGGCAGTACAGTAACATTAGAAGCAGATATTTTATTGAGTGCTGTTGGTGTTGTTTCTAATGTTGAAAATATCGGGCTTGAAAGCGTTGGCGTAAAAACAGATCGTGGCAAAGTAATTACTGACAAATATCTTCAAACAAATGTTCCGGGATTTTATTCAATTGGAGATTGCACACCAAACCAGGCGCTGGCACACAAAGCAAGCCGTGAAGGCATTGTTGCTGCAGAACATATTGCTTATATTGAAAAGAAAACTTCGCATTTACCAGAGCCGCTTGATTACGGTAATATTCCTGGTTGCACTTATTGTATTCCCGAAGTATCAAGTGTTGGTATGACGGAGAAAGCGGCCAAAGAAGCAGGCATAAATATTAAGGTGGGCAAATTCCCTTTTATGGCAAGTGGTAAGGCAACGGCAGCCGGCGCAACTGAAGGTTTTGTAAAGGTGATATATGATGCGAAATATGGTGAATTACTTGGCGCACACATGATTGGGTTTAATGTAACGGAACTGATTGCAGAAATTGTTACTGCAAGAAAGCTTGAAACAACTGGTCATGAAATTCTTGCTGCAGTTCATCCGCATCCAACTATGAGTGAAGCGGTAAAAGAAGCAACGGCAGTTGCGTATGGTGAAGCAACAGATATTTAGAAAGCAACAAATTTGTTAACGGTACGGTTTTTGGCTTTCTCAAACCTATCTAATCACTAAAAATTTAATTATGAAATTTTCACATCTTTCGATTGCAGCCGGTATTCTTTTAGCAACTGCCTCATGCAACAGCAGTTCAACTACAACTGATGCAGATTCTACCGTAAATAATACTATGGCCGATACATCATCAATGATGTCTGATACTTCAAGTATGATGATGTCTTCTGACACAAGCATGAATAAGCAAACATGCGTAGTTATGAAAGACAATAAAATGGTGGTTATGGAGAATGGTCAAACAATGGATATGAAAGATAATATGACCATGGATAACGGAACGAAAGTTATGCCTGATGGAAGTTATATAACTGCCGATGGCAAAACCATGAAATTAAAAAATGGTGAATGTATTATGAAAGATGGCACAAAAACTACAACTGATAAAATGCCGATGTAAGCAACTAAATATTTATATAAAAAGAGAGACTGCTTTAAGCGGTCTCTTTTTATTTATACCCTGTTATATTCTACAATTTTGCTACATTTTGGGAAACCATTGAAGTTGTATTTGAAAAACCTGCAATTATTTCTACAAGTTTTAATTGTTTAGCCTTATAAATTTTTTGGTAGAACAATTGCATATATATCATTTTCAAAACCAAATTATGTCGAATACTAAACTGCATTCTAAGGAAATTAAGAAAATTTTTATTGTTGAAGATGAAGGTGACATGTGTCTTTTATTAAACATTATGCTGCAACAAAAAGAAATAAAGCTCGATCATGCAAAAACAATTGCTGCTGCGCAGGAATATCTTGAAAGAGAAAATCCATCAATTATAATATTGGATAACAAATTGCCTGATGGTCTTGGGATTGATTTTGTAAGCTTCATCAAAAAAAATTATCCTTCAACAAAGATTGTAATGATATCAGGAGATGCAACGACATCAGCAAAAGATACTGCTCTTAAAAATGGCGCTGATGTATTTCTTGAAAAACCTTTTACTAAAGAACAACTTTACTCTTCTGTAAAACAGTTGCTGAACTAAAACTTTTTTAGAATTGTATTTGAATATTCTTCTTTATTAAAGAAGAATATTTTTATTTAAGTATTTCTTTAGAATAAAGAGCTGAAATTTATTCTATGAAATATATGTTGATCGCATTATTATTATCTGGTGCCTCTACCTGTTTTTCGCAGGAAACAAAGATTACAGTAACCAGTAATAAGGAAATATTGCATATTACTCTTGATAGTGAAAATGCAAAAAATTTATTTTTAATTCACGACGCAAAATTTTCAAATAATGATTTTCTTACCATAACAGTTGATAGCGATTCTGCATACAAAGATTGGAAACGCAGCTTTTTTATTTACGATTCTGCTAATACTGCAATAAAAGATTTTGTATTGATGGGAGATGAAACTTATTGCCTTAAATTAAATGATCTAAAGAAGTTGTTAGCTATGGAGAAAATATATTTTATTTACACAACTGTAATTCCTAAAGACCCCAAAAAAACAATGTTGGTAAAGGTTGCCAAACAATTAGTTTGTAAAATCAAAATCCTGTAACAATCATTTTTTTAAAAAACATCCCGGTATTATTAAAAAAATCATACAATGTTTCCTGTAAAGAATAAGGCTTTACTTCAGGCTGTCCAAAATTTTCAATGTACAATGCTTTAAACTGAACCGTTAATTCATCCTTGTTTACAAGCCATGCTGTACCATGAATGTTCATATTAAATGATAATCCTTTCTTATAAAAATAAAGTTCACCTGCAAAAACATTCCACGGTTGTTCTAATACAGGAATATGCCTTAACGAGAATTCAATAATATTTTCCGGAAGAATAGTAAAATTATTTACTACACCTGCAGGCACACGTTGCGAAGATGAATTCATGCAATAGAAAACTGCGTTGTCAAAGTAAGAAATTAAATCAAGGTTATTTTCGTGTAAAGTGTTTACCATATATATTTTTAATGACAAATTTTTCTGTTTTTTTGCTGCTGCACTTTTCTTTATTCGCGCATTTTGTTCAAATCCAAAGATTGTGCCCGTGTGTAGTGTAGCTCTTTTAATTAAATACGTACATTAATCGCTTAATGATTTGTTTTGACAACAATTTTTTAAGTTTTTATGTGAATTTTTTTGCGCGATATTTAAGTGAGTATCTCTTTTGCACTGGTTGTTAACAGCGGTTGTAAAATTCTGTTGATTATTGTTTATTTATAGATCAATTTTTAAGTATGAATAAAACTCACAAGTATAATATTTCAGTACGATGGACAGGAAATACGGGCAATGGAACCGCTGGTTACAAAGGTTACGAAAGAAGCCATACAGTTTCGGTCCCCAATAAAACAGAAATTTTATGCTCATCAGATGCATCTTTCCTTGGCGACAAAACAAAATATAATCCTGAAGAATTACTGGTAGCATCTATATCAACCTGCCACATGCTTTGGTATTTACATTTATGTGCTGATGCAGGAATAATTGTTACAGCTTATCACGATAATGCAACAGGAACAATGCAGGAAAATGAAAACGGCAGCGGTTATTTTAAAGAAATTACGCTTTATCCGCACGTTATTGTAAAAGATGATTCTATGGTTGAAAAAGCAAATGGTTTACATGAAAAAGCAAACGAATTTTGCTTTATTGCGAACTCCCTAAAATTTCCTGTTCATCATAAAGCAACATGCACAATTGCATAATAAATAAGCAAAATGTTATAGCTGTTTGAATGATTTATTTTCTTCACGAAGATTGTTTACAGCTTCTGAAATTTCTTTTATTGCGAAATCAATTTGTTCTTCAGTAGTAAATCTTCCCAGCCCAAAGCGGATGGATGCATTTGCACGTTCATCAGTTAATCCCATTGCTTTAAGAACATAAGATGGTTCGGGCAAAGCTGACGTGCATGCAGAGCCGGAAGACACTGCAATTTTTTGGCTAAGCCGCATCATAAGATTGTTTGATAAAACATCATCAAAAGATAAATTGGTTACATGCGGCAATCGAAATTGCTGGCTGCCGTTTACAACCGCATTACATGTTTGCATCAAAGTATTCTCAAGTTTATTTCTTGAGCTATTTAAACGATGCGCTTCATCTTCCATTTCATTCATACAAATAGAACAAGCTTTACCAAACCCAACAATTGCAGGTACGTTTAATGTTCCGCTCCGCATATTTTTTTCATGGCCGCCGCCATCCATTTGCGCAGTAATTTTTACACGCGGATTTTTTCTTCTTACATATAAAGCGCCAATGCCTTTTGGCCCATACATTTTATGTGCAGATAATGCAAGTGCATCAATTCCATCTTCAATAACATCAATTTTAATTTTTCCGACAGCTTGCGCAGCATCACAAAAAAATAAAACGCCATTTTCTTTTGAAACATTGCTTATTTCTTTTATTGACTGAATAACACCTGTTTCATTATTAGCATACATTACTGCAATAAGGATTGTGTTTTTCCTGATGTTTTTTTTAAGTTCATCAATATCAATTCTTCCATCTTTTTTTACTTTGAGATAAGTTATATCACCGCCAAGTTTTTCAATATGATTGCAACTATCTAAAACAGCTTTATGTTCTGTTTCAACAGTAATAATATGATTGCCTTTTGATGAGTACGTTTCAAAAATTCCTTTCAAAGAAAGATTATCACTTTCTGTTGCGCCTGATGTAAAAATGATTTCTGTTGCATCTGCATTTATTAATTCCGCCAACTGTTTTCGCGCAATATCAACAGCCTCTTCTGCTGTCCAGCCAAACGAATGCGTTTTACTTGCAGCATTTCCGTATTGCGTTGAAAAATAAGGAAGCATTGCATCTACAACACGCGGATCGCATTGTGTAGTTGAATTATTATCAAGATAAACAGGAAGCTGCAACATCAATTTTATTTATCATTAAATATTAAAGTATTCGCTTGTTCAATTTCATCTTTATTAATTGTGTGCCCCATTTTTTGATATATTTTTTCTGTAACATCAGCATGCATTTTTTTTAAAATTTCTGTAGTTGCATGAACTCTTTCAACATGAACATGAGGATCCGGATCACTGCTTCCAACAAAGATTGGTGTATGCGCAAAATCTCCATTATAATTTTCAGTATAAATTTTATCGCCGATTAAACCACCGGTAAAAGCTATAACACCGCCATATTTTTTTGCATTACGCGTAACAAATTCAAGCATTAAACATGCACCTTGAGAGAATCCTAAAAAATAAATATTTTCTGATGTGATGCCTTCATTATTTATATCTGAAACAACTTCAGTTAAAACATGTAATGCCGATGATAACCATGGTTCATTTTGTTTAGGCGGAACAAGAAAAGAATAAGGATACCACGTGTTGTTTTCTGCTTGCGGAGCAATCAGCGCAAAATCTTTTATATTAAAATACCCGGCCAGCGAAAGTATATCTTCAGCATAAGCACCACGACCATGAACCATTATCAGCGCTTTTTTTGCTTCGCTGATTTTTTTGCCTGATGTAAAAATTTTTTTGCTGTGCATCATGCAAATTTTTCTGCATTAAAATTTACAGGTACAACTTCTTTTTCAATTAAGCCGCGATCTTTTTCAAACCAAGATGGCAACTTTAAATGTTCACCAAGATGCGCTTTATCTTCATCAATCATAAAACCCGGATCTTCAGTTGCCACTTCAAATAAAACACCGCCCGGTTCTCTAAAATAAATGGAAGTAAAATATTGACGGTCGAGAATTGGTGTTGGATTAAGCATGCGTTGCGAAATTTTTGTACGCACCGCTTCCTGTGATTCTTTATTGGCAGTTGCAAATGCAATATGATGCACAGTACCGCCGCCACCCAAGCCTTTTAAACTATCTGGCGCGCAAACAATATCAACATAATTGCCAGGCTTATCAGTTGCTGCAAAACGAAAGCGGTTGCTTTGTTCAGAAATCAATTTATGATCTAATTGTTCTGTAAGTATTGCAGCAGTTCGTTCATAACCTTCTTCCCAAATTTCTACATTATAAAAGCCTTTGATAGAATTTTCCAACGGCACATTTCCATATGTAAAACCTTTACGTTCATCCTTATCATTAAACACAAGTTCAATCCCTAACCCATCTTCATCTTCAAAATAAATAAACACTTCA
>JBDUBY010000101.1:0-8335 GCA_040003735.1 Parafilimonas sp. | reverse complement strand
ATGTAAACTACTTATAAATGCATACATGGCAAAAAATAGTTAAACGGATGTTTATTGCAGGATTGGGTGAAATCTTTATATAATTCAATTTGCATGTTGAAGGTTTATCATCATCAAACAGGTAATGTAACTATCAGCTAAAAGCTAACAGCAATTCTTCTTACAACTTAAACATTGCTACGCTTCATCAAGGAAACTATTTATTGAAGATTGAAATGAATGATGAGGTGGTTACAAAGAAGTTTGTAAAAGAATAATCCAGCTTTTTTTATTAGTTAGGGTTTATAAGGCGATCCTAATTAAGCATTGACAACCGTTATAATTGTAAACAATGCACGCACTTATAAATGGGAGCCAGCTATTACATGGGAAGTTCTCAGTACAATATTTACCGACGAGAAACTTCTTTTTGAAACACTCACATTGTTATTCACCGATTATTTCTTTGCATGATATTGAACCACCTTTTACATTTGAGTAAAAAAATCAATGAGTGATTTTATTTTGGATGTTGATGACCTTAATATTTATTATGGTTCTTTCAAAGCAGTTGATGATGTTTCGTTTCATGTAAAGCCGGGAGAAATTTTTGGATTACTCGGGCCAAACGGCGCAGGTAAAACAAGTACATTAAGCGCAATCGAAGGTTTGTTGAAACCGCAGTCAGGTAATATTTCTGTAGCAGGTTATAATATAAAAGATAAACCGCTGTATGCAAAAGCGTCAATGGGCGTTCAATTACAATCAACCAATTTTCAGCCTGAGTTAACTGTTGAAGAAATATTGCAATTGTTTGCCGGCATTTATGGCGTTGATGTTACAAACGGAATGCTGGAGAAGCTTATTTCAGAAAATAATTTGCAGGAAATAAAGCATAAAAGATTCGGCCAGCTTTCAGGCGGCCAGCAACAACGTGTTTCATTAAGTTTATGTGTGTTGCACGATCCGAAATTGTTGTTGCTTGATGAGCCAACAACCGGCCTTGATCCGCAATCGCGCAGGCAACTTTGGGAAAAGATGGAAGCCTTGCGGGAGAAAGGCCACGGCGTTTTATTAACCACACATTCAATGGAAGAAGCAGAAGCCGTTTGCGACCGTATTGCTATTATTGATCATGGAAAAATAATTGCCATTGATGCGCCGCAAACATTAATAGATAGTCATCGCAACAATGCTGAAGTGATAGCGGTTTCAAGAAAAGGAAAGATAACTTTAGAAGATGTATTTATTGGTTTAACAGGGCGTGCAGTGCGCTCATAAAAAATAATTATGGAAACAAATATTCCAAAAACATCCACCGTTTTTGCTGCCTTATTACGCGCCGATCTAAAAACACAATGGCGCAACCGCAGAAGTGTAGTGCTTACGTTGCTGGTGCCAATACTTATTCTTTTTTCATGGCGCGAAATCATTGATAAAATTGGCGGCGCTTTTGCGCTGGCATCATGCATAACCATTGGTCTTATGGCAATCGGGTTAATGGGCTATTCCAATTCAATTGCAAGAGACCGCGATAAAGGCGTTTTTCAGCGGCTTCGTGTGGGGCCGTTGCCTTCGTGGGCAATAATGGTAAGCCGTATAACGGTGCAACTGGTTATGATACTGCTTGTAACAATCGGTGTATTTGCTGCCGGTTTTTATTTTGATAAAATCAGTATTCCCGCACAAGGTTATGTGCTTGCTTTAATAGCCGCATTTATTGGCGGTGCAGTTTATTTAAGCGTTGGCCAGTTAATAGTTGGCCTTATAAAAAATCCTGAAACTGTAAACTCAACTACAAGGCTCGTATATTTTGCTTTTGTAATGATAGGCATGCTTGGGCAGTTTGGAATTTTAGGTAACCAGATAGAAAAGATAGTTGTTTGGTCGCCTTATGGTACAGTACAAACAATATTATCAGCCAGCATGGAACCTTCAAAATGGACAAACACAACAACGGAAGCATTACTTGTAACCATTGGTTACGCTGTGGTGTTATCGTTTATTGGAATCAAAAAATTTCAATGGAGTAATAAGTAATTTTTTTGGTGACCAACTTTGTATTTTATGGCATCACGGTTGCGTCGCAACACTGCATCTTATATAAATAAATCATCTTCCGTTTCAACGTCCGCGTGTTAAATTATTTACAATGAACCTCTATATAAAAAACATGGTTTGTCATCGCTGCAAACTGGCGGTTGAAAATGAATTGAAGAAATTAAAACTGCATCCTTTAAAAATAGAATTGGGCGAAGTTGTAATAAAAGAAGATGTTTTAAGTAATGAACAAAAACAACAATTAGCAACCGATCTTCAGCAACTTGGTTTTGAATTATTAGATGATAAAAAGCAAAAACTTATTGAGCAAATTAAAACGCTTATCATACAAAGTGTTCATTACAATAAAGAACAGCCATCAAAAAATTATAGCGAATTTATTAGCGAAAACCTTCATCACGATTATTCTTATCTCAGCAAATTGTTTTCAGAAACAGAAGGCATTACTATAGAGCAATTCATTATCAACCAAAAAATAGAAAAAGTAAAAGAGTTATTGGTGTACGATGAAATGAGTTTAAGCGAAATTGCTTTTGAAATGGGTTACAGCAGCGTTGCATATTTATCTTCTCAATTTAAAAAAGTTACCGGCTTAACACCGACCGCATTTAAAAATAGCGATATCCATCACCGCAAAACATTAGATAAAGTGTGATTATTATGAAATCCATCACCGCAGTTATATTATTTGTTTTTTTAGTTGCTTCATGCACCGAGAAAAAGCTACAGGCAAAAGATGATTTTATCATTGCGAATGGTGAAATGCCGGCAATGGCAAACGATAAATATAATAACACGTTACATGTTGTATTTGGCAACGGCGACAGTATTATGTACACTTCTTCAACAGATAAAGGCATTACATTTTCACCGCCGGTTTTAATTGCGGCGCTACCATATGTTTATACCTATGCAACAAGAGGTCCGCAGATTGCAGTAATCAATAAAGGCGTTGTTGTTACAGCATGCACCAAAGACGGAAACATTTTTACTTTTTACAAAGAAGAAAACGGCGATTGGAAACGGGCAAATATTGTGAACGATGCAGACACAGTTTGTAAAGAAGGTTTGATGGCTTTAAGTGCTGATGGCGATAATGTTTTTGCAACGTGGCTCGATTTGCGCGGTAATAAACGCAACAAAATTTATGGCGCAAAATCAATTGATGGTGGCAAAACATGGAACAGAAATATTTTGATCTATACATCGCCGGATTCTACGGTTTGTGAATGTTGCAAGCCTTCGGTTGTTGTTTGGAAAAATAAAATTGCTGTTATGTTTCGCAACTGGCTTAATGGTAACAGAGACTTATATATTGCTCAATCCAACGATGGAGGAAATAGTTTTGATACTGCACAAAAGTTAGGAATAGGCAGTTGGAAATTAAACGGCTGCCCAATGGATGGCGGTAGCATTACTGTTAACAACAATGGCGATATACAAACAGTTTGGCGCAGAAATTTCAGTGTGTATTTTGATATACCAGGTTCTGCAGAAAAGCAATTGGGTGAAGGCAGAAATTGTACGCTTGAAACGGTTGATAATAAAAATGTTTATGCCTGGACAGAAAATGATAAGGTAGTTATAACAAAACCTGATGGCACAAAAAAAATAGCAGGTAAAGGCAGTATGCCTGTTTTAAAAGCGGTGGATAATAATCATGTTATGTGTTTGTGGCAAAATAAAAAGCAGATACATGCATCGCTAATCGAACTCTGATCAGCCATAATCTTACAAATCATTTCAGTAATTGTATAACACTGCCAACATTGAGTAGTAGTAGTTTTGTGCAGTAAATTTAAACAATGACACATACATATTCAGTTACAGGAATGACGTGCAATGGCTGTGCTGCAAAAGTGCAGAAATTGTTATCAGGTGTTGATGGTATTGAAAATGTAAACATCAATCTTGAAAGCAATGAAGCGGCAGTTACAATGCATCATCATGTTCAAACAAATGATTTACAAAATGCATTAAAAGATTATCCTAAATACCAGTTAAGCGAACAGGCAAATCATCATAATCATATTGGGCTAATTACTGAAGAAGAGAAGAAAACCTGGCTTCAAACATATAAACCAATTCTTTTAATTTTCGGCTATATAACCGTTATAACATTATTGGTTGAAGCGAACCGCGGTTTTAATACAATGCATTGGATGAGCAATTTTATGGGCGCATTTTTTATCACATTTTCATTCTTTAAAATGCTTGACCTGAAAGGTTTTGCCGAAAGTTACTTTTCTTATGATATTATCGCAAAACACTGGATGGGTTACGGATATTTATATGCGTTTATAGAACTTGCTTTGGGCGTTGCATTCATCACATCTTTCAACCCAATACTTACAAACGCAGTTACATTTGTTGTGATGAGCATCAGCATTATTGGTGTGCTGCAAAGTGTTTTAAATAAACGGAAAATTAAGTGCGCTTGTTTAGGCGCTGTATTTAATTTGCCCATGAGCACAGTTACAATTATTGAAGATTTGCTGATGATTGTGATGAGTTTAATAACGCTGATAATTTTAATTTCTTAATATAGTGCCAGCGATTTTTGTTACCATTAATTATAATTCATGAAACGCTTTTTTAGTTTAATCATAGTTTATTTTATTGCTGCTAATATTCTATGTGCACAGAACGATTCATCAATGCACATGCATCACGATATGCAAGGCATGAATATGAATGATTCAATGCATCATGATATGAATAACATGCAAATGGAAGATTCAAATATGAACATGCATGATATGAATAACATGCAAATGGAAGATTCAAATATGAACATGCATGATATGAATAAAATGAATATGCACGCTATGCCGTCTTCATTTTCACTCAATCTTCCCATGAGCCGCAACGGTTCAGGAACTGGCTGGAGTGCTGATGCAGCGCCGATGTACGGGCAAATGTATCATTCAAAAAAATGGATGTACATGTTGCATTACAATTTATTCATCCGTTACAACAAACAAGATGTTACAAATAGAGGCAGCCGTGGAGATGAAATGTTTGATGCACCAAACTGGTTAATGTTTATGGGGCAAAAACAAGTTGGAGAAAGAGGTTTATTTCATTTTAGTACCATGTTTTCTGCTGATGCAATTATTACAGGTGAAAAAGGTTATCCTTTGTTGTTTCAAAGCGGAGAATCTGCGCATGGAATTCCGTTGGTTGACCGTCAGCATCCGCATGATCTTTTCTCAGAATTATCTGTTGCCTATTCTTATGCGCTATCAAAAAAATCTGATGTGTTTGCATACATTGGTTATCCGGGTGAACCAGCGTTAGGGCCGGTTGCTTTTATGCATCGTGCTTCTACAATGGATAATCCTGATGCGCCAATTTCACATCATTGGATTGATGCAACGCACATAACTTATGGTGTGGCAACTTTGGGTGCTCGTGTTGGCGATTTTAAGATAGAAGGTTCATCTTTCACTGGTCGCGAGCCTGATGAAAATCGTTATAATCTTGATAAACCAAAATTCGATTCATGGAGTGGAAGATTATCTTTCAATCCATCAAAAAATTGGGCGCTTGAAGTTTCGCATGCATACATAAAAAGCCCTGAGGCATTGCATGCAAATGAAAATGTGAACAGAACTGTTGCATCAGCAGAATATGCATTGCAGCTAAAGAATGATCAGTGGTTTAATGCAACTGCAGTTTGGGGAATGAATAAACAAAAAAATATGGATGGAGAAAATGCAGCATTGCTTGAAGCGGCTTATCAGTTTAAAAAATTTGCTTTATATGGCAAATATGAGTACGTGCAAAAATCAACAGAGGAATTAAATCTTGATGAAAATATTTATGGAAATAATTTGTTTAATGTAAATGCTTATACGCTTGGAATAAATTATGATTTGTTGCAGGTGAATAAAACAAAAATTGCTATTGGAACTCATTATACTTTTAATAATGAAAGTATAGGATTGTATAATTTATATGGAAAGAACCCTTCAGCATTTGAAGTGTACCTGCGCATATATCCGGCCATAATGAAAATGTAATTATGAGCACTTTACAAATTATATCAGCCGTTTCAATCGGAATTGGATTTCTATGTTTTGTAATTATATTGATTGATATATTATCCGGCAATAAACAACACATGATGATTATGAATTTTGTGTGGCCGGTAACTGGTTTATATGCCGGCCCGCTTGCTTTGGTTGCATACTTTTCTATCGGCAGAAAATTAACGCATAAAATGATGTACAAAAATCCCGATGGCAAAATGAACATGCTGCAAAAGCCTTACTGGCAAAGCGTTTTAGTTGGTGCATTGCATTGCGGCAGCGGTTGTACATTGGGAGATATTATTGCTGAAAGTTTATTGTTATTTGTTCCGGTTACATTATTAGGCAGTGCATTATATGGTTCGTGGTTGATTGATTTTATACTTGCTTTTATCATCGGCATCATCTTTCAGTATTATGCGATAAAGCCAATGAAAAAAGTATCATCAAAACAAGCGTTAAAAGCTGCATTAAAAGCAGATGCATTATCATTAACTTCCTGGCAGGTTGGTATGTATGGTGGAATGGCAATTGCAACATTCCATATTTTCAAACATCATTTATCAGCCAACACTTTTTTATTTTGGTTTGTAATGCAGTTTGCTATGATGCTTGGTTTTCTTACTGCTTATCCTGTAAACTGGTGGTTGATTAAAACAGGTGTTAAAGAAAAAATGTAGGCTATAACTATAAAGATTTGCCTTATTCTTTTTAAAATTTAATGAAATAAGAAAATTTTCTTATTACAAAACTTTGTAACAATTTACCACAATTCTATAAGCATGGTTGCCGGCAGAAGCGTACTTTTGCTATACAAAAATTATTAATAACTTTTCAAAAAAAACAACATGAACAATCAAGATAAGCAAACAAACGCACCTACCTGCAGTAACCCAAATTGCACATGTGAAAATTGCACTTGCGACAATTGCACTTGTGATGGTAGCACATGCGGCTGTTAGAAAAATAATTTAATAAATGAAAAAGCTAATTGCTCTTGCTTTAATAATTATGTATGGTGCTACATCTTTCGGGATGACACTTGACCTTAATTATTGTTGCGGCAAACTGAGTAAAGTAGCTTTTTCATTAAACCAACAGGAAAATTTTAACCAGGATAATCAGTTTGCAAATAAAAAATGTTGCGATCATAAAGCATTTAGCTTTAAGTTAAAAACAGACCACCAAACTTACCCTAATCAAACCATTGATTTTTCAACTCAACCAATTATAATTCCTGCTTTGTATGCAGTTGAATTTAATACGAATGAATTAAGCAAACATATCACCTGCTACTCAACGGGGCCGCCTTTATATTCTTCTTCGTGCATATTTATTAAGAACTGTTCTTTCAGAATTTGATTGAATTATTCAGTAATGATTTTTGATTACGCATAAGCATAATCAAAAAACTATTTTTTGAATTTATTCAATCAAATTTTTTATGAAGTCAATAAAATTATTAATTCTTACAGGCTGCTTATTCATTTTATTTTACAATACATCTTCAGCGCAATCAACAAGCGATACAACAGTTTCATTTAAAGTATTCGGTGTTTGTTCAGCATTATGTAAACCGCGTATTGAAACGGCAGCAAAAGGCAGAGGCGTAGCATCTGCAGTATGGAATGTTGATACCAAAATGCTTTCGCTTGTTTACGATCCATCAAAAACATCAGTAGAAAAAGTACAAGACCGTATTCTCGATGTTGGTCATGATGTAGAAAATAAAAAAGCAGATGATGCTGTGTATAAAGCGCTGCCATCTTGCTGTTATTATCGTTCAATGGAGAACATGAATGATATGAAAATGGATGCTGATTCATCTCAAACAAACAAAAACGAAAATGTAATTAAAGGCGTGGTGCTTGAAGAAGATGATAAAGGTTCCTTCAAGCCATTAATTAAAGCGAGTGTAATGTGGCTGGGTATAATGCAGGGAACAGTTACAGATGAGAACGGCGTTTTTTCTATCCCAAAAAATGGTGAACGTTTAATTGTAAGTTATACAGGTTTTACAGCAGATACTATTTCTGTTATGCCGGAAAAAGAATTGAAAATTATACTCGCAGATAATCACCAGTTAAAAGAGGTGAAAGTAACGTCAGCAGGCGCATCAACTTATATTAATTCAAATGATATTGTGCGCACTTCTGTTATCACGCAAAACGAATTATTTAAAGCAGCTTGTTGTAACCTTAGTGAAAGCTTTGAAACCAATCCTTCTGTTGATGTTTCTTATAATGATGCAGTTACAGGTT
>JBDUBY010000113.1:0-2515 GCA_040003735.1 Parafilimonas sp. | reverse complement strand
TTATTTTGGCAGTAGTTGCCTTAAATGGGTTTAAAAATAAAAGAAAATCAAACCTTAAAATTAAAAAAGCATACAGTGAATTAAAGACCACACAAGCCCAACTTATTCAATCAGAAAAAATGGCTTCGCTTGGAGAACTTACTGCAGGCATTGCACACGAGATACAAAACCCACTAAACTTCGTGAATAATTTTAGTGAAGTAAGCAATGAATTGTTAGATGAAATGACTGAAGAATTAAACAGGGGCGATATAAATGAAGCGAAAGTTATTGCAGAAGATATCAAACAAAATCTTGAAAAAATAAATCATCATGGCAAACGTGCAGATGCAATTGTAAAAGGTATGTTGCAACATTCCAGGAAAAGTACAGGTGTAAAAGAACCAACAGATATTAATGCTTTGTGTGATGAATATTTACGTTTAAGTTATCACGGTTTGCGGGCAAAAGACAAGAGTTTTAATACAGATTTCAAAACAGATTTTGATGAAACTATTGGTACAATAAATATTGTTTCTCAGGATATGGGAAGAGTTTTACTGAATCTTTTTAATAATGCATTTTATGCAGTGAATGAGAGAAAAAAGCTAATCGCTAATAACTATCAGCCAATGGTTGAAGTTAAAACGCAAAGAGTAAATGATAAAGTTGAAATTACTGTGAGGGATAACGGTAACGGCATTCCTCAAAATGTTGTTGATAAAATTTTTCAGCCATTCTTCACCACAAAACCAACAGGCCAGGGCACTGGTTTGGGTTTGAGCTTGAGTTATGACATTATTACTAAAGAGCACAACGGAACAATAAAAGTAAATTCAAAAGAGGGCGAGGGAACAGAATTCATTATTCAATTGCCTTTAGTAAAGAAAGATTAACATCCGTACAATTTTTATTATTATTTATATTCACAGGCAATTAAGTATGGCTTAGATTTTACGCGTTTAAAATTCGTGGTTTAACACATAACCAATATGAGAAAAATTAAGTTCGGTCTGTTTGTTTTAAATTTCAAAATGCGCAGGTATATATGGTTATTATTATTTAGCCAGGTTATATTGTATAATGTTGATGCACAAAACAACAAATTAGATAGTCTCGATCAGCTTATAGCAAAATCAAAAACAGATACGCAAAGAATAAACCTGAACATTCAAAAAATAAACATACTAAGCAGAAGTGATCTTGATACAACAATTTATCTCAGCCATCAACAATTAAAAGAAGCAGAAAAAATAAATTATTACGATGGCATTGTTAGGCTGCATAACCAGCTTGCAAACAGTAATAGCTTTAAAGGAAATTATGATTCTGCCAAAGCAAATATTCAATTTCTTGAAAAATATATCAAGCCTTCTGATTCGCTCAATCTTGCAAATGTGTATGCCTGTTATGGAATGATGTATGGCGTGCAGGCTAATTATGATTCATCAATTAAATATTATATAAAGGCAATTGATTTAAATGAAAAGATAAATAATGTAAAAGGATTGCCGGCCAATTATGCAAACATTGCAATAGGTTATCAGCAACTGGCTAATTTTTCAAAAGCTTTGGAGTATCAGCAAAAAGCGTTAACGCTTGCAGAAGCTAATAAAGATGAACAACTGCGGGCAAAAACACTTTTAAATATGGCAATTACTTATGAGGATATTGGCGATACATTAAAGGCAGAGCAATATTATTTAAAAGTAAAAGACATAGCTGTTAACAATGGATATAAGATCGTTGAATTGTATGATTATACCAATCTTTCTACGCTTTATATACGCACTCAAAACTGGAGTAAAGGATATGAATATGCAATGAAAGCTGCTGAATTAAGCAGCACCACAGGAGACATAGGAATAAAAGCTGCAAGCCTTGCCAAAGCTGCGATAGCTTTGGCCAATCAAAATAAATTTGAAGAAGCAACTGCGTTAAGCAAACAATCTATACAGTTAGCAGATTCTTCTACGCAGCCTTTAAATATATCGCAGGCTTATGATGCACTTGCTACAACATTTTTTTTACAAAAAAAATATAAAGAAGCCATACCTTATTTTGAGAAAGATTTCGAGGCTTTAAAAGGAGCTTCTAATTATGACCAGTCGTATATTAATTCCTATAAATCTTTGTCTGAATGCTATGAAAAAACCGGTGATTATGTAAAAGCTTTAGCCAATTATAAAATAGCTGCGGATATTGCTGATTCTGTAAAGCGGAAAGATAACATCCGTAAAGCAACAGAACTGAGTATGAATTATGATTTCGAAAAAAAGCAGGAAGTTTTGGCCGCAGAAAAAAAACGTGATGATGATATTGCAACAACAAAACAGACAGCTTTAATTGCAGGATTATTTTTGGTTTTTATACTTGCTGTTGTAGCGTTTAAAGGTTATCGCAATAAGCAAAAAGCAAACACATTATTATTGAAACAAAAACAACAGATTGAAGACACTTTATCAGAATTAAAAACTACACAGGCACAACTTATTCAATCAGAAAAAATGGCTTCACTTGGCGAGCTTACTGCAGG
>JBDUBY010000285.1:0-2516 GCA_040003735.1 Parafilimonas sp. | reverse complement strand
CCAGTAAAAAATAATTTTGTAATTAAAGGAACAATTAATAATCCAGTTATTCCAAAAGCTGTGGATATAAGTGATTTGAATGATTCATATCAAAACATGCTGATACAATTAAATGATATGGAATTCAGCGAAGCAGATACATCTAAATTATACGCAGATACTTCCGCATCAAAAAATGCGGTAAGTTTTTTAATAAAGAATTGTTCAAACAAAAGTATTACGTTGCGAAACAGTGGATTTGCAAGTTTTGCTGGCATAAATGTGCCGAATGGAAACGGAAGCATCAACTGTATTTATTCTGTCTACAATACAAGCAAACAAATTTATATACGCGATACAAGTGATGTACAATTTACTGGCACCCGTTGCAACGGCGGACCAGCAATACAAACTTCGATAGCAAATATTCGCAGCATGTATAATGATCATGATATAAAAATCGGCGCATATAAAATTGGCGGTATTGTTATTTCTGATGCAGCAAATAAAAATGTTGCAAGTGGTAATGTTGTTTTGCAAGATGGAAATGCAGGCATCTCTGTTTATTTTGGAGGAACGATAACGTATAATATTGGTGATTCAATTGTGCTTGATGTTACCGGCGATTCATTACAAAATTATAATGGCTCGCTTGAAATTAAAACAACCGGTGGCACTATAAAACCAATGCCGGTTGCAACAGGAAAAACAGTTATTCCGCAAGAGCTTTCTATTTCACAAATCAACGCCAACATCACCAACATAGAATATACTTTATTAAAAATAGTAAACGCAACCGCAAGCGGTAACGCAATATATTCAGGCAGCAATGTTTTATCTGATGGTTCCGGAAATATATTTTTGTTCACTTCTTCAACCGCATTATTTGCAAATGATAATTTACCAACTGATGAAAGCGATTGGATAGGTTTCGCAAAATCATTCGGCACCACGAAAGAATTTTTAATCCGCAATACAACAGACGTAACAACAAGTGGCGGTTCAAATAGCGGTGATGGAATTGAATTAACAGCATCACCATTTACCTTAAATTTTGATAATATTTCTTCAGGTTTACCAAAAGGTGTTTTGGTTAAATTATCTTCATCATCCACATCAATTGGAGTTGATGGTGCATTTAGTGGCAGTCAATCTTCATGGAGCAATACTTCTTCTGGTTTTAAAAATTATGCAAGTGCAACGGGTTTATCATCATCAAGTGATGCAGCTGCGCAAAACGCATCAACCAATCGGGCACTTGGTGTAAAACAAACAGGCAGCACTGGTTATGATCCGGGTGCGGCATTTGTTTTTGAAATAAACAATACATCAGGCGAAACGAATCTTTCATTAAACTTTTTATTACAATCATTGGATGACGGAATTGGAAGAACCACAATATGGCAGGTTGATTATGCATTAGGCGATAACCCAACAACATTTACCCCTGTTGCAACATCACCTTCAATTATAACAACAGGGCCAGCATTTGCAGGCACACCTGTTACTGTAAATTTTGGAAATGCATTAGATAATCAAAACGGAAAGGTTTGGGTTCGCATTGTTACTTTAAGTGCAACAACTGGTACTGGCAGTCGCGCTTCAACAGGAATTGATGATGTGAATATTAGCTGGCAATAAAATTATTGCTTCTCTGCCACTAAATATATTTGGGCATCGCCTAATTTATATTCAGCTTTATCTGTAGAACTATATAGTGCAATTGTTTTTAAATCAAACTTATTAAGCAATCTTATTAATTCAGCAACGGTATAAACGTGATGTTTAAAACGATGCACTTCCTGCTTATTATTTTTTGTGTAAATTAATGTAGTGAGTAAACAACTGTTCCATTCATCGTAGTCATTATTTATTTGCATGGTTAACCCTTCAAGCTCATATTTTTTTTCTTTAATGAATTTTGCAAGAAAGCTTTCCGCCATTAAACCTGAATTGATTATCCATTTAGCGCCTTGTTTTAAAGATGCTGAAATCTTTTGCACAAAGGTTTCCATGCTTTCATAATCAAAATAACCAAAGCTGTTGCCGAGACAAAATGCGCCATCAAAAGTACCCGTAAGTTGTACAGATAAAATATTTGCATGAATTACTTCTATGCTCAATTGTTGGACTTCAACTTTCTTTTTTAAACCATTTATAAATTCATCTGAAAGGTCAACAGCCATTACATGATAGCCTTGTTTTGCAAGTTCAATTGAATGTCTTCCTGTTCCGCAAGGCATATCAAGAATTGATGAACCTGTGGAAACATGCAGCACATCTTTTATAAATTCAACTTCGGCATTTGTCCACTCAGGTGTTGTGGCTTTCTCCCACATTTCACAGTTAATGCCTGCAAAAAATGTTTCGTACCAATTGTCGGGAATTTTATTTTTCATAAGCTTTTACCTAAACAATTTATTCACTAAGTTTTTTAATTTCTTTTTTCATTCCACCAAAAATAACAAAAGCCTTTACCGGTTCACCTTTTGAATCTACTTGAAATTCTATTTGCATATCAGCGTTATCATTAAAAA
>JBDUBY010000450.1:0-2519 GCA_040003735.1 Parafilimonas sp. | reverse complement strand
AAATGCTGATGGAAAGCAAGTAACAGTTTCTGTACAATCAAATACAAATCAGCAACAGCCTGTTTATCTTCTTGCATATAAAAACAAAAAAATAAATGCTTCTTTAATGCAGATCAGTGATGCAGATGGCAACGCATCATTTAATGTTAATAAAGATGATTTGGTTGCAGGCATTACACATCTTATCATTTTTGATAACGAAAAAAATCCTGTGTGCGAACGTTTGATTTCTAGAAAACCTGGAGCAATGCAGTTAAATCTATCTGCAGATAAAAATATTTATTCAACACGCAGTGAAGTAAAGATGAATTTAATATCCGGAAGTAATAATGCCGCAGATCTGTCAATGGCAGTTTATTTAATTGATTCGTTACAATTGCAGGATGACGATAATATTTTAAGCTATTTATGGCTCACATCAGAATTAAAAGGGAAGATAGAATCGCCGCAATATTATTTTAATAATAATGATGCTGAAGCAGATTCTGCTTTGGAAAATTTATTGCTAACACAAGGCTGGTCAAGATTTAAAACAGAAGATTTTTCAAACACTAATAAAACATCATTTCAATATGTGCCGGAAATGGAAGGTCACATTATTGAAGGAAAAGTTTTTGATAAAAATTCAGGCTCACCTGCTGCACATGTAAGAGTTTATTTATCGGTTCCTGGCCAGCATTTCCGTTTTGCAAGCGCTATTAGCAACGATAACGGAAATGTTTTTTTTGATGTGAAAGATTTTTATGGTGCCGGTGAATTAGTTTTTCAAACAGCAAAGCAAGACAGCATGTATCGTGTAGAAATTGCTAATCCTTTTTCAGATAAAATCAGCAATTGGAATGTTAGGTCATTAAATTTAAATGATAATAATCTGCAATTGTTGGCGCATCGCAATTTAGCGATGCAGGTACAAAATGCTTATACAATAAATCAGCTAAATACTTTTAATCAACCCGCGCTTGATAGTAATGCTTTTTATGGATCGCCTGATGCAAAATATCTTCTTGATAATTATATTCGCTTTAATACAATGGAAGAAGTGTTACGTGAATACATACCTGAAATTGGTGTAAGAATTCGACAGGGAAATTATTCATTTACTACACTTGACACACGCAATCACAGTGTTTTTGAAAACAATCCATTGGTGCTGGTTGATGGTGTGCCCATTTTTGATATGAACAAGCTGATTGCATACAATCCGCTTAAAATAAAAAAAGCAGAAGTAGTTACACGGAAATATTATATCAATTCACTTACTATAAATGGCATATTAAGTTTCAGCACTTATAAGGGAGATCTTGATGGCTTTCAATTTGATGCTGGCACAACTGAATTATCTTATGATGGGCTTCAGTTGCAGCGTGAATTTTATTCACCACAATATACTACAGCAATACAACAACAAAACAGGTTACCTGATTATAGAAATACATTGTATTGGTCTCCGCAAATAACAACTAATGCGCAAACTTCTTTTTACACTTCTGATATAAAAGGGAAATACATTGCAGTTGTACAAGGCATTAATGAAAACGGTAAAGCAGGTTATAGTACTACAGAATTTGAAGTGAAGTAATTTGTAAATATTTTAAAAAGAAAGATTAATATACCTATTTAAACACAGCATCATCAACGCCTTTATTAATGTTGTATGATGAATAATCAATTTCTACTTTGCCTTTTTTATTTTTTAATTTATTCATTTCATCAGGACTTGTATTTTCATCAAAATCGAGCGTAATGCCTTTTGGCAGTTTATAATCTTTTGCATTAAAACTGAATTGCACTTTATCTGGCAAACCATAATCAGCATATTTGCCATAGCTCATTGTTAATTCGTATGTACCGTTTTCGCGTGTGGTGGTAACTGCTTTATAGATTAAAAGACTGGCTTCATTAATATATAAAGTTGAAAGTACTACATCGCTGTTTTCATCATTAGGCAACAGCTTTATTACTTTTGTTTTTATCTTATTTATAATTGCTTCGCCTGCATCTAAAGCAGTAAAATTATTTGGACCAATCACACTTCCCATATTTACACTAATGCCGCCTTTTGGAAGTATAGAAATGCCACCATTTTTTTTCAATCTGAAATGATTTGGCTTTTTATAATAAACAATTACTTTACTTACCGGCGCTTTTATAAATGCAACATCTGTTTTTAAAATGCCTGTTGCAGTGTAATCATTTACCTTATCAAGTTTTACTTTTACCTTATTTACAAGATCAGTTACATCTTGCGCATGAATAAATGATGAACAATGAATAGTTATTAATACAAACAATATTTTTAAGCTATATTTCATTTTGCCTTTTTCTTCTTTTATTTGATTTACTTTATTATCAACTCAAAATATCTTTCTTCTTCATTACAAAAATTGTTGCACTTATTAAAACAACTATATACGATAAAAGAATCAGTAAAGAGTGGAAAATAGATTGCAGGTTTTGAATACTGCCTGGAATAGCTTCATTATTTACATTTACTTTTTCATCAAAAAATTCTTTCCATG
>JBDUBY010000119.1:0-2521 GCA_040003735.1 Parafilimonas sp. | reverse complement strand
AAAAATGTATTAAATTTTCTGCCTTAGGATTTCGTATTCCTTTGTCATCGGGTAATTCAACGGTTACATAACTTAAATCTTCTCCATCAGCATTAATATTATCTCTGTCAGCAGATAATTTTATTTGTGTTGGCGCATCTGCTGTTTGCAAAATAGATGTATTTACTTTTTTCCCTTTTGTATAACCGATAGCTTTTAGTTCGCCGCTTTTATATGGAACTTTATAAACAGCTATAAATTTATTCAATTAATGCGGCCAACATTTGCAACAAATATAAACTATGGAAGTGGCGGCGGCGTTTATGCCGATTTGCTTTCTGCAGGTCCGCCGTTTCAAATTGATGCAAACTTTGGCGGCACTGCAGCCATTGCAGAAATGTTATTACAAAGCAATGCAGGTTTTATAGAATTGTTACCTGCGATTCCTGAAGAATGGAAATCGTATGGCAGTGTAAAAGGATTGAAAGCAAGAGGAAATTTTACGGTTAATTTTTCATGGAAAGACGGAAAAATTATTAGCTATAAAATCGCTTCACCAGTACCGCAAAAAGTAAGTATTAAAGTAAATGGTGAATTAAAAGAAATAGCATCAACCAAATTTTAGCAGCAATTATCCTTTGGTAAATCTTAAGCCTTAAACAGCAAAAGCTTTCTATTTAAAAAATCAGAAAATTGCAGAAGATTGATAACAGTGTTACTACATATAAACTCTTCCATCTTGTTTTGCAGTGCTATCTCTTCGTGAACAAAATATGCCATAGATCACGATAAATACAAAACAAAAACAAGGCACAACGTATGACAACTGCACTCCATAATTATCTGCAATCAAGCCTTGCAGAGGAGGAAAAAATGCACCACCAACAATTGCGATATTCAATAAGGCAGAACCCTTTTCAGTGAAGTCACTAATTTTTTCAATACCTAAACTAAACAGCGTGGGAAACATAATGGAAATAAAAACACCCAGACCAACCATATAATAAGGATTCCAGGAAGAATGTGTGAACGCGCTTAAAAGATATAATACAATCATCGCTGTTCCAAACACAGCAACCAGCTTGCCTGCAGAAAAAAATTTAAATAAATAAAGGCTAATAAAACCAACAATGGTGGCTACCACATAATAGGCTGTAAGAAATTGCGCAGCTTTGTCCGGCGAGAAGGCTGCAACATTTTTATCCTGCAGATAATTAATAAAAAAACCAGCCGTGCATGCTTCTGCACCAACATAAAAAAACATGATAATAGCGCCCCAAAATAACTGGGGATATTGTCTTGATTTTTTTAAAATAGAAAAGAATGAAAAACCTTTTTCCATCTTTGGTTTAAAAGCCGGCAACACAGAAAAATAAATAAATATGGCAAGTAATGCGGTACTAATTCCCAAACACATATAAGGTTTGTAAAACGAAATATTTTTGCCGCTGCCATAAATTAAACTCGTACCTAAAACAGGCGTTAATGAATAACCTATTCTTGAAAATACCTGCACAAAATTGATGCGCATGTGTGCACCTTCAGGCGTGCCCAACATTGTTGCGAGCGGGTTAGCAGCCACATTTACAAGTGTTACACCAATTGATATAACGAATAAAGCAACTAGTGCTAAAGCATAAGAAGATGTAAAATAAGCCGGGATGAAAATACTACAACCGATACTGCAAATAAACAAGGCTGTAAGCAAAGCAACCTTATAGCCAAACCTTGAAATGTAATAAGAAATAGGAATGGGAAAGATGAGATAAACAACATAAAAAGATTGCTGAATGCGTGTTGCCTGTGTATAAGAAAGATGAAAAAAGCTTTTGAGTGAAGGAAGTAAGATATCATTCATGCAAATGATAGCGCCAACAAATAAAAAAATATAAGCTACTAATAGAAGAGGTTTCCACTGATGCTTCATTTATATTTTTTTAGTATGATTTTTTTTATAGTTATTTATCAATATGTAGCACGTCCTCCGGAAATATCATAAATAAATCCGGTTGAAAAACTATTCTCATCTGAAACAATAAAACAGGAAATAGCAGCCACTTCTTCCACTGTTCCTAAACGGTTCATCGGAATTTTTGCAGTCATGTAAGCGAGTTGTTCGGCAGATGTGTTTTCATTCATTGGCGTTCTAATTAAAGCAGGCGCTAAACCATTCACCGTAATATTCGTACCTGCAAATTCTTTCGCAACTCCTTTCACCAAACCGATTACTCCCGCTTTTGTTGATGAATAGCCAATCATGCCGGGATTGCCTTCTTTGCCAGCCATTGATGAGATTAATAATAATCTTCCATTGCCGGTTTTTTCCATTTGCATTAATGTATATTTCGTGATAAGAAAGCTGCCTTTTAAATTCACATCGTACAGCTTATCAAATTCACAAGTTGGATAGTCGGTTATTTTTGTGCTGGTAGGTCCAACAATACCGGCGCAATTCACCATAATATCAATTTTATGAAACGTGGTGATTACTTTTTTTATGGTTTTAGATAATTGTTCTTCATCACTAATATCAACATGATAG
>JBDUBY010000384.1:0-2522 GCA_040003735.1 Parafilimonas sp. | reverse complement strand
AAAATTTCCTTTTGCATCAACGCCAATCATTCCGCCTTCGCCGTTTATAGCAACTAATTTTTCATTAACCACTTTATTCATTGCATCGTGCAAATTCATGTGCGCATATTCCATTAAACAACTTACATCGTAAGCCGCAACCGCTTTAATAAATAACTCGCCATGTCCGGTGCAACTTATAGCACAGGTTTTATTATTCGCATATGTTCCGCAGCCAATCAACGGACTATCGCCAATGCGGCCAAAATCTTTATTCGTCATGCCGCCGGTACTTGTGGCAGCGGCAATATTTCCATTTGCATCGCAGGCAACAGCACCAATTGTTCCAAACTTTTTATCGAAAAGCAAATCCTGCGTATCGTGATGCGAATGATCTAATGTATAATCATCAGTGTTGCGGATTAGCATCCATTGATCATATCGAAATTGCGAGAAAAAATATTCATCAGATTCAAACTGTATGTTGCGATGTTTAGCAAAGTCATTCGCGCCTTCACCACTTAAAATAACATGGTTACTCTTGCGCATAATTTCAACGGCAAGCTCAATCGGGTTTCGCACATATTGTACTGCGCAAACAGAACCTGCGGAAAGATCAACGCCATCCATTATCGCCGCATCCATTTCATGCAAACCTTTTTTTGTAAATACAGAACCTTTACCTGCATTAAATAAAATATTATTTTCCATTGCCACAACGGCTGCTGTTACTGCATCTGTTGCACAACCTTTTTGTTGTAAAACCGAGTAACCTGCATTCAATGCATTCTGCAAACCTTCTTTGTAAGCACGCTCCAGTTCATGCGTCATATCTTCTTTCAACACTGTTCCTGCGCCGCCGTGTATTGCTATTGTGAATTTCATTTTTTGAATTACGAATTAATGAATTGAAGGAAACCTGTTGTTAGGATTTTTGATAAGTGACTCATAACATTCAAGCATCAGTTGTTCTTTGTTGATGGCAATAGTTCCGGCCTGCTCGCAAACAATTCCACCGGCAAGATTTGCAATTTCTGCTGTAAGCAAAAGATCTTTTGTTGCAGCATAAACAAGTGAAGCAACAGCAATAACCGTATCGCCTGCGCCGCTTACGTCTGCAACATTGCGGATATGTGCGGGAACAATATAAGATGCTGTTTTATCTTCAACAAAAACACCTTTTTCTGAAAGCGTTATTAAGGATATTGTATGATGTAAATGCTGTTGCAATTGCTCATGAATTTTATTTAACAATGATGCTGATAAATCATCAATGATCATATTTAAACCATCTTTTACTTCTTTTAAATTTGGCTTAAAAATATCTGCATTTTTATATGCGAAGAAGTTTTTTCGCTTTGGATCAACTGCAGTAAATATTTTTTTTTCTTTACATATTTTAATTACTGATTGAATTAAATTTTCAGTAAGAACACCTTTATTATAATCTTCAAAAATTACAACACCTGGCTTTTCTTTTTTTATATAATCTAAAAAGTTTTGCAACAGTTGTTCTTCATCAGCTTTTGAAATATCATGTATAACTTCTGCATCAAGCCGCAACATTTGCTGGTTACGGCCCATTATCCTGATCTTATTTGTTGTAATACGTTCAGAGCTTGTAAGAATATAATTTGTATTGATATTGTTATTGTGCAGTAATGATGATAAGATGTTTGCATCATCATCATTACCTGTTACTGTAAACAAACTTGTTTGCGCACCGAGTGAAACAAGATTGAGTGCAACATTTCCGGCGCCGCCAATTCTTTGCTCGCGATGCTGCATTGAAACAACCGGTACAGGCGCTTCCGGCGAAATACGTTCAACACTTCCCCACCAATATGTATCGAGCATTACATCACCAAAAACTGCAACTTTTATTGAAGAAAATTTTGAGAACAGTTGTTTAAAATCAATCATATTTTTTGTTTGTTTTTATCGCTGACGGCTAAAAAATATAACGGAATTCCAATCAATGTAATTGCTAAGCCCCATAAAGAATATGTTGGCGAAGTGTAAACAAGTCCAACGCAAAAAGCCAAAGCTAAAATAATATAAATAAGCGGCAGCACAGGATAACCAAATGCTTTATATGGACGTGGAATTTCCGGCTTTTTTTTGCGCAAAACAAAGATGCCGATAATGGTAAGAATATAAAATAGTACTACAACAAAAGAAACCATTGTAAGCAAGTCTCCGTACTTGCCGCTTAAGCAAAGCATGCAGGCAACAACGCATTGAATCCATAAAGCATAAGCAGGAACTGCAAACTTGTTTAGTGTTCCGGTTTTCTTAAAAAATAATCCATCTTTTGCCATTGTATAATATACTCTTGCGCCGGCAAGTATTAATCCGTTATTACAACCAAATGTTGAAACCATGATCATTACGGCAATAACATAAGTACCAGCACTTCCAAAAATAGCATTAGCTGCAGCAATGGCAACACGATCGTTTTCAGCGAAAGCAATGCCGTTTAATGGCAGCACATATAAATACATTAAGTTGGCTGAAACATAAATGATGGTTACGATTAATGT
>JBDUBY010000217.1:0-2523 GCA_040003735.1 Parafilimonas sp. | reverse complement strand
TGCGGCGAGGCATCCAATGGAATTGTATATTGCCATGCACCCAATGCACTTTGCCGGTTAAAGACAGCTTCCACAGAATTTATTTTTCCAATATCACCAGCTTCATACATTTCTTTTGCTTTGGCATATACAACACTGCTTACACGCTGGCTGCCAATTTGCATTACTTTTTTTGTTTGCTGTTGCGTATGTATTACATCCCAGCCCTGGTTTATTTGATGCACCATTGGTTTTTCGCTATATACAGCTTTGCCGGCTTTCATTGCTTCCATACAAATACGGCTATGCCAGTTATCGCTGGTTGCTACAACAACCGCATCAATATCCTTCCTGCTTAAAATATCTTCATAATGTTTGGTGATAAAAATATTATTGCCATATAATTCTTTCGCATGCGCCAATCTTCCATCATACAAATCACAACAGGCAACTACTTCAACACCGGGTACTTTTATTGCATCATTTATATCATTATAACCCATAATGCCCATTCCAATTCCGGCAATACGCAGTTTATCGTTGGGTGAATATTTTTTTTGTTGGGCGAGAACAATTCTTTCCCGTTGCTCCTGTGCTGCTAAACTTTTAAAAGAACCTGCAGAAAGCAATAACGCAGAACCGCCTATTTGTTTTAAAAAATTTCTTCTTTGGCTCATGTGGCAATATGTTTTTAAATGTGAATGAGTAACTATAATATTAATAAGTTTTTTAAAGATAAAAATTAAATTGAAACAAGCAGCTTACATTCATGATATCTGCATATATATAATTAAACATATTAAGATGGTACAATTTTGTTAGTTAAAACGAACTTTAAGGTTTCTTCTATTTACTGCCATTTATCTTTGAATAATGCAACCTGTAGTTCAAGTAAAACATCTTACGAAACAATACAGAAATATAACTGCAGTTGATGATCTTTCTTTTACAGTAAATGAGGGCGATGTGTATGGTTTTCTCGGCGAGAATGGTGCGGGAAAATCCACAACCATACGTATGTTACTCACTTTAATTAAGCCAACAAAAGGTGAGATAGAATTGTTTGGTTTGAAATTGAGTGAACATCGAAATAAAATTTTGCGTTCTATCGGTGCGGTAATAGAAAAGCCAGATGTTTATAAATATTTATCGGCATACAATAATTTAAAATTGTTTGCGCGCATGAGTGGCATTAATCCACCAGAAAAAAAATTGACTGAGCAATTAGATATGGTTGGATTGAAAGAAAGAGCGCATGATAAAGTGCATACTTATAGCCAGGGAATGAAGCAAAGATTGGGTATTGCAATTGCATTAATTCATGATCCGCGCTTAATAATTTTAGATGAACCTACAAATGGTTTAGACCCGCAAGGCATTGCAGACATCAGGAATTTGATCTTGCATTTAAGCCGTGAAAAACAAAAAACTTTATTGGTGTCTTCTCATTTATTAAATGAAATGGAACAGGTTGCAACACGGTTATTAATTATTGATAAAGGGAAAAAATTAGTAGAAGGTACAACTGCAGAATTGTTTGATCCATCGCAAACTTTAATTGAATTAAATACTTTAAATAACGAAGAAGCATCAATGCTAATTACAAACAGTGAATGGCAAAAAAATTTACAACCTCAGCGTAATAATAATTTGCTGATGAAGATGCATCACAACACAATTCCTGATTTTAATATTTGGCTGGTGCAAAACAATATCAGGGTTATTTCTTTACAATCAAGACATTCATTAGAAGATTATTTTTTACAGGTAACAAGCGGAACACAACATGTGGCAACTTTTACAAATTGAATTATATAAAATTTTTCGCAAGCCAAGAACATATATTGCTTTTGGCGCTACTGCTGCATTAATAATTTTACTGCAATTCGGATTAAAAGTTGATGGACAGGAATACGCAGATTTTATGCTGCAAAGTCTTGGCAATTTTGATGTGCAGGGCAAACTTTTAAATGGCTACATGGTATGTTATATCATTTTGCAATTAATGCTTGTGCATGTGCCTTTGCTGGTTACATTAATTTCTGCAGATATGATTTCGGGCGAAGCTAACCTTGGTACATTACGTTTGGTTTTATCAAAACCTTACAGCCGTGCATCTGTTATCTTATCCAAGTTTTTTGCTACGTGCATTTATACATTATTATTATTGATTTGGGTTGCTGTACTTGCTTTATTTGTAAGCATCCTGGTGTTTGGTACGAGCGATCTTTTTTTAATGAGGAGTCAATACATTGTTTTAATAAAACAGGATGATGTTTTCTGGCGTTATTGCCTTGCTTTTGGGTTTGCATTTATTGCTTTGGTAACTGTTGCATCTGTTGGATTTTTTCTTTCATCTTTTGCTGAAAATTCTATCGGGCCAATTGTTACAACCATGAGCATTATTATTTTGTTCACTGTTTTAGGAACATTAAATCTGCCTGTTTTCAATGCTATCAATCCCTATTTATTTACAACGCATATGGTAACATGGAAAGAATTTTTTGATGAAAAAGTAAATGTAAATAATGAAGCTATTCCAGG
>JBDUBY010000262.1:0-8427 GCA_040003735.1 Parafilimonas sp. | reverse complement strand
CATCAATTTCATCAATAAAAATTATACAAGGAGATTTTTCTCTTGCCTGTTTAAAAAGATCACGCACACGGCTGGCGCCCACACCTACAAATAATTCAACAAAATCAGAACCGCTCATGCTAAAAAAAGGAACCTGAGCTTCACCAGCCATTGCTTTCGCCAATAATGTTTTACCAGTTCCAGGAGGACCAATCAGCAATGCACCTTTAGGAATTTTTCCACCTAATGCAGTATATTTTTTAGGATTTTTTAGAAAATCCACAATCTCCATCACTTCAACTTTTGCTTCGTCCAAGCCGGCAACATCAGTAAAAGTGATATTAACTTTTGAGCCTTTATCAAATAACTGTGCCTTGGATTTACCAATATTAAATATGCCCCCGGGTCCACCGCCTGCACCACCTCCGCCAACTTTTCGCATTAGCAAAACCCATAAACCCACAAATAACAACACAGTGATTATTGTGTTTGCAAAAGGGCCAAACCATTGGCCTTCTTCATATACGGATTGCGGAACTTCCGGAATATTATTGTCTTTGTAATATTGATCAAGCCTTCGGTTAAAACTTTCCCAGTCACTCACGCTAAATTCAAATAAAGGTGTTGTGGTTGGATCTTTTGTAATAGCCTGCTTGAATTTAGAACGGTAAAATTCTTTATTAAGACTTTCTTTTTTAATGTAAACTCTAACAAGATCTTTATTTCTTACAATATCGATTTTGTCCACATCGCCACTTTTCAGCATCTGTTCTTTAAACTCCTGTTCGGTAGTTGTTTGAACATCAGGCCTGTTGATGTTAAAAACGTTATATCCAATTAAAATAACTGCTACTAAAGCATATATCCAATATATACTGAAACGGGGGCCGCGGCGAGGGGTTTTATCTCCGTTGCCTTTATCGTATAAATCAGGCTTTGTTTTATTGTTTTCCTGTGCCATATTTCTAATCTCTACAAGGTTATAATTAGCTGGTTAATTTATTAGTTAATATTCCTGCAAAATTGCATCGCTCCACATTTCTTCTAATTTATAAAATTTTCGGGTTTCCGGAAGCATAACATGCACAACAATGTTTACATAGTCAATTAAAACCCATTGTAAAACATTATAACCTTCATGCCTGTACGGATTTTCTCCTAATTCTTTTTTTATTGTGTCTTCTATAAAATCTGCAATTGCTCTTACCTGTGTGGTGCTGGTTGCATCGCATATAATAAAAAAATCACTTACTGCTTCCGGTATTTTTCTCAGATCAAGAGAAACAATGTTTTCACCTTTTTTTTCCTGGATTGCCTTGAGAATAAATTTGAGAATTCGGGAATTTGTATTAAGTCTTGTGACCGTATTTTTTTTACGTGAAGCTAAAGCTGTAAGTGGTTCCAAATAAGCAACTATTTAAATGAATAAATTTTGAGGCATTGCGCGTTTTTCGAAAATAAACTATCTATCAAAAATGTAGTTTCGCCAAAATTACTAATTCTTTGTCAGCAGCTTCAATAAATAATGCATTCCGCAAACGCTTTATAGAATTATTAAGTGTTGACAGTACCAACAACTATGCCATGCGACAGGCACAAAAAGGCACTGCATTGCACGGTGATGCATATTTCGCTTTTGAACAAACATCTGGCAAAGGCCAGTTTAATAAAAAGTGGTTATCAGCAAAAGGTGAAAATATTATTCTGTCGTTAGTGCTTGATACAAGCAAACTTTTATTATTGCAACAGTTTGTTTTAAACATGGCCGCAGCAATAAGTGTTGTGCAGTTATTTAACAAATACACAACCGAAAAAATAAAAATTAAATGGCCGAATGATATTTATTGTCGTGACAGAAAGGCAGCAGGTATTCTTATCGAAAATGTTATACGTGGCAAATGGCAGTTTGCTATTGCTGGCTTCGGAATTAATATCAACCAAATTTCTTTTCCGGCTGAATTAAAAAACCCAGTTTCTTTAAGACAGATTACTGGCAACAATTATAATGCTGTTGAACTTGCAAAAGAGTTTTGCAGTTTGTTTGATGAAAACTTCAAGCACTTGCTTTCAGGTAATGAAACATTTATTCTAAATACTTATAACGATGCTTTATACAAACGCAATGAAAAAGTAACATTCAAAAATGGAACTACTAATTTTTCAGGCATTGTAAAACGTGTTGATATACACGGAAAACTTATTATTGAAAACAAATATGAACAAGCCTTTGAAACCGGCCAGCTTGAATGGATCTTTTAGGCAGCACGAAGTTTGTATCTTTCAAAAATAATATGATCTATTCTTTTAAAAATTTTATTCCTGTAATTCATGAATCAGCATTTGTACATCCACAAGCATGTATAACTGGAAATGTCATCATTGGGAAAAATGTTTATATAGGTCCGGGCGCAGCTATTCGCGGCGATTGGGGGAAAATTATTATCGAAGATGGATGTAATCTGCAGGAAAATTGCATCATACACATGTTCCCCGGGGTTACTGTTTTGTTGAAAGAGGCTTCGCATATTGGTCATGGCGCAATAATACATGGCGCAACAATTGGCAAAAATTGTTTGATAGGAATGAACAGCGTAATTATGGATAACGTTGTATTAGGCGATGAATGTATTGTTGGCGCCTTAAGTTTTATTAAAGCAGACGAAATAATTGAGCGCAGGAGTGTGGTTGCCGGAAATCCTGCAAAAGTTATAAAGCAGGTGAGTGATGAAATGATTGAATGGAAAACACAGGGAACAAAATTGTATCAATCATTGCCTTCAGAGATGAAGGCTTTATGGAAAGAATGTGAACCGTTACAACAAATTCCTGAAGACCAGCCTTCGCAGGATTTTCTGTATAAAACATGGAATGAAATCAAGCATAAAAAAATTCAATAAGCAATCTTTGCTTGATATCTGTGTAGCAATTAGAAATAAAAAAGAAATAAAAAATCAATGGTAAAAAACATCTTTAAAATAATACTTGCAATGTCTTTAATAAATGTTGGTTGCAGTGCCCAAAAAACTTCACTGATCAGTAATATTGAAACTTTGGGTAATAAGCAAGCCGTTGAAGATGATATATTGCATAAGCTACAAGCTGAAAATGATTTAATTATTGCGTATGCAGTTGAAAATTTTGCCTGGGTAAAATCTATGGATTATCACATTATTGCACAAAAAAATAATGAATGGAAAGGCTACAGTTATCATAAAAATTTAATGACTACTTCCGCAGGTTCGCCAACTACAATAAAGGAAGAAAAAGTTGATAAAGCTGCATGCGATTCTATATTAAATTATGTAACAGAAAAACAAGCCTGGATAATTAAAGGAGATAATGGCGAGAATTTCTGTACTGATGGCAATAAAAATTGTAACATAAACGATGCATCAAGTTTACGCTTATGGCTCATCACAAAAAATGCTGTTATCAATCCATCTTATTATGCACCGGATTTTTATGAAAAATGTTGTCCTGATGAACAGCGCGGTTTATTTCTTTCTATAACAAAGAAAATTGCATCAGTATTTGGTGATGTTGATACTGAATAAAATTGCTATCTATTACAACTAATTCCGCATACGATTTTTACTTTCATGTACACAATTAAGCAAATTGCATCAGTATTAAATGCTCAATCAAATTTAGCAAATGAAGATGCAATTATTGAGCAATTACTTACCGATAGCCGACGCGTAATTTTTCCTGAAACAACTTTATTTTTTGCAATCATTACTCAACGCAGAAATGCGCATGCATTTATTGGCGAGTTGTATGAAAGAGGTGTTTGCAATTTTGTTGTACAAAAAAATTTTGATGCTTCTGCGTTTATAAACGGCAATTTTATTTTTGTTGATGATACACTTGCCGCATTACAATTTGTTGCAGCTTATCACAGGCAACAATTTAAATATCCTGTAATCGCAATTACGGGCAGCAACGGCAAAACCATTGTGAAAGAGTGGTTGTATCAATTACTTTCTCCTGAATATAATATTGTAAGAAGCCCTCGCAGTTATAATTCACAGCTTGGTGTTCCGTTAAGTGTTTGGCAAATGAATAGTGATTTCAACCTTGCTATTTTTGAAGCCGGTATTTCAATGCCTGGTGAAATGCAAAGACTTGCTGAAATCATTCAACCAAACATTGGCATACTTACAAATATTGGTAATGCGCATGATGAAAATTTTGATTCAACAGAACAGAAAACACGTGAAAAATGTAAGCTTTTTGCAACCTGTAAAACTGTAATAGTTAACGGTGACGATGCATCAATTATAAAAATACTTTCAGATCAATCTAATACAAAATTCATAACATGGGGTAATAATGAAAGCAATACAATACAAATAGTATCGCAACAAAAAAGTGAACATAAAACCAGTATCAAATTTCAATATCAAAACAAAATACATTCACTTGTTATTCCATTTACAGATGATGCATCCACTCAAAATTGTATCACGTGTACAGTTACTTTAATTTATTTGAATATTTCAATTGAAATAATAAATGAAAGATTGCAAACGCTGCAATCAATTGATATGCGGCTGCAGTTAATTCCGGCAATCAATAATTGTGCATTAATAAACGACAGTTATAGTTTTGATACTGCTTCGTTTGCTGTTGCGCTCGATTTTATGCAACAGCAAAATCAATACTCAGCAAAAACAATTATTCTTTCAGACATGCCGGGCGCCGATAACAAAGGCGATTATGCTGAAATAATTTTTATGTTAAAGGCGCGTGATATAAAAAGAGTAATTGTAATTGGCGAGCAATGGAAAACCTATTATCCTTTTTTGCAGGATGCAATAAAAGATGTTGATTATTTTACTTCCACAACAGCATTTCTTAATAAATTTTCAACCAATCATTTTCGTAATGAACTTATATTATTGAAAGGAGCGCGGAGATTTCAATTTGAAAATATTGCTGCGATACTTCAGCAAAAAGTGCATCGCACCGTAATGGAAATAAATCTTACCGCAATCATCAACAACCTTAATGTATACCGTAAAATTCTAAAGCCTGATGTAAAAATTATGGCGATGGTGAAAGCTTCGGGTTATGGAAGCGGCAGCGCTGAAATTGCGAACTTGCTTCAATATCATAAAGCAGATTATTTGGCAGTTGCTTATGCTGATGAAGGTGTTGATCTGCGCAAAGCAAATATTCGTTTGCCTATAATGGTAATGAATATGGATGAAGATGCTTTTGAGGCAATGATTCAATATAATCTTGAACCCGAAATTTATTCAGCTAATATTTTCAAAAGCTTCGATTTATTTCTTGATAAACAAGGCTTGCAATTATATCCTGTGCATATAAAATTAGATACAGGCATGCATCGTCTTGGTTTTGGTATGAATGAAATAAATGTATTAATTGATTTGCTGAAAAACAGCAACCGGCTTGTTGTGAAATCTGTCTTTAGTCATTTAGCTGCAAGTGAAGATGCAAATGAAGATACATTCACTTTATTACAGGCAGAAAGATTTACAGATGCATGCAATAAAATTGAATCGGCGCTTGGTTATTCATTCATCAAACATCTTTCAAATACTGCTGCCAGTTTTCGTATGCCGCAATTACAATTTGATATGGTAAGGCTTGGCATTGGTTTATATGGAATTGACAGCAGTAACAGCAAATATCTTTTATTAAAACCTGCAGCAACACTTAAAACAACTATTGCACAAATAAAAAAACTAAACGGCGGCGAAACGGTTGGTTATAATCGCCGCGGAAAAATAAATAGTGATGCAACTATTGCCACCTTGCGCATTGGTTATGCTGATGGTTTGCGGCGCAGTTTAAGTAATGGCATTGGTAAAGTTTTTATAAACGGAAAATTAGCGCCGGTTGTTGGCTCGATAGCGATGGATATGACGATGGTTGATGTTACAAATATTCCTGGCGTTAAAGAAGGTGATGAGGCAGAAATTTTTGGTAACAACATCAGCGTGGTTGAAGTAGCAAAAAATTGCAATACAATTCCGTATGAAATATTAACCGGCATTAGCCAGCGCGTAAAACGTATTTATATTGAAGAATAACTTAACCAAACACTCACATCTTTAAATATTATATTTGCGGCTCTTAAATTTCCCAAATAAGTACACATGAAAGGCAGAAGTGTAGCACTACTAATTATTCTTATACTTGTTGCAGACCAAACAGTAAAGTTTTTTATTAAAACACATTATACATTAGGTGAAGAACATGATGTAATTGGCTCGTGGTTTCGTTTGCATTTTGTTGAAAACGAAGGCATGGCCTGGGGCTTAAAATTTGGTGGTGGATTAGGAAAAATCCTGCTTACACTATTTCGTTTAATCGCCGTAATACTTGGAACGTTTTACCTGCACCAGATCATCAAAAAGAAATATCATACAGGGTTTATTATTTGCGCGGCTTTAATTTATGCAGGCGCTTTTGGCAACTTAATTGACAGCATGTTTTATGGTTTACTTTTCAGCAGCAGTAATCCATTTACTGTAGCAACATTTTTGCCTGCCGGCGGCGGTTATGCATCTTTTTTTCACGGCCAGGTAGTTGATATGCTTTACTTCCCTATCATTCATACAAGCTATCCTTCATGGTTTCCTATTAAAAGCTGGCGTGGTGAAGACTTTGAATTTTTCAGTCCCGTTTTTAATCTTGCCGATTCATCTATTTCTATTGGTGTAATTGCTTTGCTAATTTGGCAGAAGAAATTTTTTCCTAAAAAAGAATTGATTATAACAACAGAAGTTTCGCCTGAAATAAAGGATGAAGCAAGAATTGTTTAAAACTGCGATTCCATTTTATTGTACATGCACAAATAAATAGCACACATCATTATTAAAATTGATGGTGAAAAAAGTTGCTTGCTGCGTTAATGGCGTTCCGGTTGGTTTAAGATGAATGATTGTATCTCCTTTGTTATATATGTATCCTGAATCTGCAAACCGCAAACCATTTTGCAAATCTGTTACAATATTATAAGTTCCTGGTTGAGTAATGTTCATTTTAACCGCCACGTAATTTGTATCAAGGCCTGGCATTGAATCAGAATAAAAAGCGCCAAAGGCAGAATCAAACAAGCAATCTCCTAAAGAATCTTTTAATGTGCCTTGTGCAAAAGGAGAGCTGTTGCCAACTTCATTGCTGTAATCTTTGGTACAGGAAAAAAATATAAATAAAAGAAAGGTGGGGAATAACAATCTCAACAATCTCATACTACAGAACATGAAAGTTTATTGCGAGACTGTAGCTGTAAAACTTCCATTTTGAATTCCTATTGTTGCAGGGTAATAAGCCTCATCAACAGCTATACCTGAAAATGTTCCTGTTACTATATGCGTTGAAGCATCGTAAGATGAAATGGTTATTCCAACATTGCTTCCATCGCCTGGATTCTCAAGCGCATCATAAATTGCGTCACCCGTGCTTACAAGCGAAAATCCAAATACAGCATTTGCAAAAGGATCACTTCCTACAATTTGTGTGTAATATGTGCCTGGTGTTATTGCATTGCCTGAAAAATGAACCGCTAAAGCCAATACACTATCATTGTTTAGTGTAAAGCCTGCCATTTGTAAATCTGTTCCGCCAATTACGGTATCTGTCAAAAGCTGTACAGCATAAAAAGTTCCTGCGGCAGATAAACTGCTATCGGTTGAAAATTGCCACGTTCCGTTATTTCCACCAGTTCCCGTTGTATCTTGTTGCCCGCCCAAACCCGTTCCTGTACTATCTTGAATAACCACAGTGAACGAACAAAATGAACTGTCAAAACTTATAGAAAAAGTAGATGTTGTTGGAATAATAGGCGTGCCAAGTGGTTTAAGATGAATAGTATTAAGCCCCGTGCTGCTAAAAAAACCGGAATCTGAAAACTCGAAGCCATCCTGCAGATCACTCGTAATACTGTATGAACCTGTTTGTGTAACATTTACCTGCACTTCCACATAAGCAGTATCACTGCCCGCTGTAATTCCGCCATAAAAAGTACCATGAACAGAATCAGGTAAACATGCACCGGTTGTATCCCACAAACTTCCTGCTGCTGTTAATGCAGAGTTTGTTTCCTGGCTTATTTCTTTTTGGCAGGAAAATAAAACTGTAATACAGCAAGCAATAAAAAAATAGGAAAATGGTTTGTTCATAACGATCTGCTTATTCGTTTTCTAATAACGTGAACAAACTATATAAATTGTTTGCGTGGGATGCCACATTAATTTTTTATTTCGCCCACCATATTTGCAGGAACAACCCATTCATCAAATTGTTCAGGCGTTACATAGCCCAGTTTTACTGCCATTTCTTTTAAAGTAGTATTTTCTTTATGCGCTTTCTGCGCAATTTCTGCAGCTTTATAATAACCGATTTTGGTATTGAGCGCAGTCACCAGCATCAAACTATTATCAACATGTTTTTTTATATTTTCTTCTATTGGTT
>JBDUBY010000416.1:0-27450 GCA_040003735.1 Parafilimonas sp. | reverse complement strand
ATTGTAAGCAAACAACTGCAGGAATCTGCAGAAAAAGCAGGTGGTATTTTAATTATTATAGGTGCAGGCGGCGCATTTGGAGCTGTGCTTGCGGCAACAAAAATGGGTGAACAATTCAGTACAATACTTCCGTTAAATTCGTTGGGAATTTTATTCCCTTTTTTAATAACATTTATTCTTAAAACAGCGCAAGGTTCTTCAACAGTTGCTATTATAACTGCCGCTTCAATTGTTCAACCATTATTACCATCTCTGGGTTTGCAAACAGAAACAGGAAAACTGCTTTGCGTATTATCAATGGGCGCGGGTTCAATGATGATCTCACACGCAAACGATGCCTACTTTTGGGTGATAACAAAATTTGCCGGTTTAGATATGAAAACTATGCTGAAAGTATATTCAACAGCAACAATATTCATGGGCTTAATTACATTACTGATGGTGTATTTACTTTCATTAATTATGTAAATTTTTATGCGCATTCTTATTGCACCAAATGCTTTTAAAAACAGTCTTGATGCTGTAGCAGTTGCCAAAGCAACAGGAAAAGGTTTGGCGGAAAGTAAACTTGATTGTGAGCTTGAATATTTTCCGATTGGTGATGGCGGTGATGGAACAGCATCATTGATCATTCAAAAACAAAATGGAAATATTATTAATGTTGATGCACATGATGCGTTGGGCAGGAAAATAAATTCCTCGTTTGGCTTAATTGATGACAACAAAACAGCAGTAATAGAATTAGCGAATGCATCAGGTATAAGGTTGTTGCAACAAAACGAAATGGCTCCGCTTCATACAACAACTTTTGGAACGGGCGAATTAATTAAACATGCATTGGATAAGAATATAAGCAAGATTATTTTATGTATTGGCGGCAGCGCAACAGTTGATGGCGGCACAGGAATTTTGCAGGCGCTTGGTATAAAATTTTTGAATGAACAAAAGAAAGTTCTGAAAGATTTACCTACAGATTTGAAAGATCTTTCTTCAATTGATATATCAGGTTTTGATAAACGAATTTTGGATTGTGAACTAATAATACTTTGCGATGTAGAAAATAAATTGCTTGGTGAAAATGGCGCTGCAAAAATATTCGGGCCGCAAAAAGGCGCTTCAGAAAAAAATGTAACAGCGCTTGAAAATGCGCTTGCAAAATTTCGTGATGTAACATTAAATCTAACAGGCATGGACATGGCGATTATTAAACATGGTGGCGCCGCAGGCGGCGTTGCTGCATCGTTAAATGTTTATTACAACGCAAAACTTGTAAATGGTATTGACTACTTTTTATCAGTCACTTCTTTTGATACATCGTTACAAAAAGCTGATATTGTTATTACAGGCGAAGGAAAAATTGATGAACAAACATTATCAGGAAAAGGCCCGTTTGGGGTTGCAAAAAAAGCTAAGGAAAAAAATCTCTTTGTGATCGGCGTTGCAGGTAGTGTGCCTTTAAAAATTAATGCTCAACTGCAACAATATTTTGACGTGCTTATTTCAATTAATAATGATGTTGCAGATATAGATACGGCAATCTTGTATACAGAAGCGAACTTAATAAGAACAGGGAAAATGATTGGTGATTTGCTGCAAGGTTATGTTGCCATAAAAACCTAAAGTACAAGTGAGTGACACAAGGAACGATGCCAAGAAGTACGATTGCTGGTAACCAAAAGAATCTAAATAAAAAAAGTCCCGCTAAAAAGCAGGACCGGAAGAATCTCTAACTTAAATGCTATGAACCCAAGAGTGTAAAGTTGATGTTATGATATAAACAGATTGTAATATTGATGTTACCTGTTTATTAAATTTTATGCTTTATTAATATGTTTTAGAACTTTTGCTTCGATGTAAAAAATTATTTCTTCTGCTATATTTTTTGACTGATCACCCACACGCTCTAATTTTCTTATGATAGATAAAGCATACAAAGCCTGGTCAATCTCTGCAGGATTATTTTTTAAATAAGCTTCTATCAGTTCGTTAGCCTGCTGATTTATTTCATCTAAAAATTCATCTTTTTCAAACACACTTCTTGCAAGAATAGTATCCTCATTTTCAAACGCAGTAAGAGTGTCTTCAAGCATCTCAATTGATTCGCGGTACATTTCTATAACCTTGGTTGCTTCCAGTAAATCTTCTTTAAAAGATTTTTCTATGCTAAGAACGTGTTTGGCAATTCCTTCGGCAATGTCGCCTGTTCTTTCAAGGTTGGAATTAATCTTTAACACAGCCAATAAAAACCGCAGATCAATTGCAACGGGACTATATAAAGCAAAAATATTTTCGCAATCACGATCAATTTTTAACTCCGTTGCATTTACTCTTTTTTCCATTATTACTACTTCACGCGCAAGGTCACGATCAAAATTCAGCAACGCTGATAAGGCTTTTAATAATTGCCCACGCACCATGCCCCACATATTTTTTACTTCATCTTTCAGCTGCCCGAGCTCTGTTTCTAATTGTGTCATAAAAATATTTAAAGATTGAAATTAACTGAACCTTCCTGTTATATAATTCTGCGTACGTTTATCAGTTGGGTTTGTAAACATTTGTTTTGTTCCATCATATTCTACCAATTCACCCAAATAAAAAAAAGCTGTTTTATCGCTAACACGTGCGGCCTGCTGCATATTATGTGTTACAATAATAAGCGTGTAATTCTTCTTTAATTCATGAAATAATTCTTCGATACTTGAAGTTGAAATTGGATCGAGTGCAGATGTTGGCTCATCAAATAATAATACTTCAGGCTCCATTGCAATTGCACGGGCAATACATAAACGTTGCTGTTGACCGCCGGATAGAAATGTTCCCTTCTTGTGTAAATTATCTTTCACTTCATTCCACAATGCTGCACGCGATAAAGACTTTTCAACGATTGCATCTTTTTCGGCTTTAGGTAATTTCATTCCATTTAATTTATAGCCTGCAATTACATTATCATAAATACTAAGGTTTGGAAAAGGGTTTGGCCTTTGAAAAACCATTCCAATTTTTAATCTTACAAATATGGGATGCATGTCATAAATATTTTCATCATCCAGCATCATCTTGCCTTCTGCTTTTGCATTTGGAATGAGTTCATGCATGCGATTTATGCAACGCAAAAAAGTTGTTTTGCCGCAACCCGACGGGCCCATTACAGCTACCACATTGTTTTTTGGAATGCTGATGTTTACGTTTTTAACTACATGATTATCTCCGAACCATGCATTGAAATTTGTTGAACTTACAATTGTACTCTCCATTTTCTTGTTGTAATCTTCGTAATAATGTTTAATAATAAAACCCACGTTAATAATATAAGTGATGCGCCCCACGCTAAATCGTGCCACTCATCATAGGGACTTGTGGCATAATTAAAAATCAGCAATGGCAAACTTTGCATTGGTTTAAAAATGTTTGCATTCAGATATGGATTTCCAAATGCTGTAAATAAAAGCGGCGCTGTTTCGCCTGCAATTCTTGCAACAGAAAGTATTACGCCACTTAATACACCACTTATGCCGCAAGGCAATAATACTTTTAGTATAACGCGGTGATATGGTAAACCCAGCGCAAGCGCTGCTTCTTTCAAACTATCAGGCAATAACTTTAATGTTTCTTCTGTTGAGCGAACGATGATGGGCAACATCATAAGTGCAAGTGCAGCACTGCCTGATATCGCAGAAAAAGTTTGCGTTTCTTTTACAATCCAGAAATATATAATAATACCAACAACGATGGAGGGAACGCCTTGCAAAATATCAACAGCAAGACGGCTGTAATACGCTAACCTAGTAGTTTTGTTTTCGCTTAAATAAATTCCACACAGGATGCCAATTGGTATAGCAATAACTGATGCGCATAATACAATCAGCAAACTTCCAAGCAATGCATTGGCAATACCGCCGCCTTCTTCGCCAACAGGCTTTGGAAGGCTCACAATAAAATGCCAGTTTATTTTTGTAACGCCTTCTTTAATGATGTAAAAAAATATTGCAAGCAAAGGAATAACACAAGCAAAAGCAAGTATGATTATTACTGTTTTTGCAATATTGCTTTTAGCAATTCTCCATTTTAAATGTGCGCCTGTTCTATTCATTTGTAAAACGTTTTATAATGCGTTTACCAATTACATTTATTATAACTGTTACTACAAACAACAGCAAGCCCATTTCTATTAATGAAGAAAGATAAATGCTGTCTGCAGCTTCAGTAAATTCATTAGCAATTACGCTTGCCATGGTGTGTCCGGGAGAAAAAATACTGGTTGGTATAATTGGTGAATTTCCTATAACCATTGTTACAGCCATCGTTTCGCCGAGCGCTCTGCCAAGCGATAAAAGAATGCCCGCAAACAACCCTGATTTTGCGTATGGAATAACAACATTTTTAATTACTTCAAATCTTGTTGCACCTAATGAATAAGCGCCTTCTTTTAATGCTGAAGGAACCATTCGTACAACTTCCCTTCCAAGCGATGCGGCATAAGGAACAATCATAACTGCAAGAATTAATGATGCAGTAAAAATGCCAATGCCATAAGGAAGTATTCCAAGCTTAGTTTCCAAATCCCTAACTATCGGCACTAACACAAACACGCCCCAAAATCCATAAATAACAGAAGGTATTGCTGCAATAAGTTCTATAACATTTTTCAGCAATTCACTCAACCATCCTTTTGGATAATATTCGCCGAGAAAAATCGCAATAGCAAATGAAAAAGGAACTGAAATAATCAAAGCCAAAAATGAAGTGATAAGCGTACCAATTAAAAATGGATATGCACCGAAAACATTACTTACAGGATCCCATGTTTTACCGCCTAAAAACTTCCATCCCAATGCTTTTATTGATGGCAATGATTGTACAACCAGTGTAAGAAAAATAGCAAGAACAATAATCACCACCGACAGCGCAATCAATACCAATGTTGATTTAAAAATCTTTTCGAATTTTATCTGCGAAAAAGATTTTCTAACGGCCACAGATTTTTTTAAGCTCTTGCTTTTATTTAAAGCTTTACCCGCAATAAAAGTTTGCGGGTAATTAGCTTGTTGCATGTTATTCATAGATGTTCTTCAAGAATAATAGATGAAACTTTGCTATCAAACATGGTTGCATCTTTTAATGCTTATTTCAAAATTGGTTTGCCATTAAATGTTGCAGATTTCAAAATTGCTTCGGCAGTTTTTGTTGCAGATGGTGATAAAGGAGCATATGTTAATCCCTGGCAATATTGTTGTCCTTCATGAATATTCCACCAAAGCAATTGCAATAATTTTTGTGCGCGAGCACCTGAACGATTACTATAATTCTGTTCTTTATAAATTAAAGCCCATGTAAAACCTGCAATTGGATATGCGTTAGCTGTTGCGCTGTTTACGATAAATGCTTTTGAATCAGCTGGCAATTTTGTGTTGCTTGCAGCAATTGTAGAAGCTACTGATGGTGCAACAAATTGTCCTTTTGCATTTTGAATTTTTGCCTGCGGCATTTTGTTTTGCACAGCATAAGCCAACTCAACATAACCAATTGTTCCCGGAGTTTGTTTTATTAAACCGGCAACACCTTCACTTCCTTTTCCGCCAAGACCAGCAGGCCAGTTAACAGCGCCGCCGCTTCCAACTTTTGAAGACCATTCAGGAGAAACAGCAGAAAGATAATGTGTGAAAATATTTGTTGTTCCGCTTCCATCAGTTCTATGTGCAATAATAATTGGGAAGGCAGGAATTTTGATTCCTTTATTCAAAGCAACAATGCTTGCATCGTTCCATGTTTTTATTTTACCTAAAAAAATATTCGCTAAAACTGCAGGTGTAAAATTCAAACTTGCATTAACACCTGGTAAATTATAAGTAATACTAACAGCACCTGCACACATCGGAATATGTAAAACATCGGCGCCCATTTTCTTTGATTGATCATCTGTTAACGGCGCATCAGAATCACCAAAATCAACAGTTTTATTTGTTAGCTGAAGAATGCCGCCGCCAGAGCCAATTGACTGGTAATTTACCTGGAGCTTTGTTTTCTGATGATACACAGAAAATAATTTTGAAAATAACGGGTAAACAAATGTGCTTCCTGCACCAAGAATTGTATTATCATCTCCTTGCGCTTGTGTTGTAATTGAGCCAAGTAATGATGCAGCAAGAAAAAAAGTTGCTGCTACTTTAATGTTCTTAAATAATTTCATTGTTTTTGTTTTATAATTTTTTTTTAAATGTTACTTACCAAATACATAATAAAATGTAACGCGATAAACAAGATCGTTACTGTTATATAGATTCGCTGCGCCCTGGTTGGTATATTTATCATACCAAACATTAGGCATAAGATGTACATTTTTTGCAGGCGTAAAATCAAGGCCGGCTGTTATAAATTGTTCTTTGGTTGATGGATCATTATAACCGGAAGTATTGCCTTTATACGCTGAATATTTGCTGTTATCAATTTTATTATCAGGATTGAATGCATCGTAACGTGCGAAGAAATTTAATTTATCTTTTACAATTGCTCCGCGCACAAAAGCTGAGATGCCTTTTGCCTGCACAGTTAAAAGATCAATGTTGCCTGTAGAAATTTCAGTGGCCTGGTTATCATTAACAAGATTATTGGTATAAGCTTCCACACCAACTGTAAAAGTTGGAACAGTATAAGCAACAAAACCTTTAAGCATGCTTCTTGAATGTTGCAGGCCATTTATAGGCGCTGAGCGTTGATAATCTCCATATATATTTACATATAACTTTTTGTCAAGAAATTTTCCCCAGATATCACCATAAAACCATTTGTAGCTATCGCCTTCAGGTTTTGCACCGGTGCCATTACCAACCATTATATCATAACCAAAATTGCCTTTAGCAGGATCAAATTTGCCTTGCAATGAAGCACCCAAATCGTAAGAAGGAGTACCACGAATATCAATGATCGTCTTTTCGATAGAACGATAACTCCAGGTAGGTTCTGAAGACATGGGGAAAGCTGGCGTGGCCACTTGTCCAAGCACAAGATCAGTTCCTTTCCATAAATCTTTAATACGAAGGTTTGCGAGCTTTACATAAAAAGCCAGCTTGTTATCAGTTAATGCTTCACCGCTTGTAGCGCCATTTTCAGCAGCGAGTAATAACTCTGCAGAAAATTTAGAAGTGATATTATAATTATAACCGAGATAAGCACGCCTTATCTGGAATGCATTCCTGTTTTTCGGAATTCCGGTGTATTGATTATTGCCGCCGCGGTTTAAAGTATCGGTATTTCCTTTATAATAATAGTCAGCAAAAACATAACCCCATAATCTGCCGGAGTTTGGTTTGTTAGCTTTAAAAGCAGAATCTGAATTGGATGTAAACTGCGCTTGTAAAGAAGAAATACCAAGAGAAAAAAGAATAAGTAGTATAACGGTTAAAAAATTTTTGTAGCCCTTTGCTTGCATATAATTTTAGTTTGATGCAAAGGAAAGGGCACAAGATTACTTCAATGTTAAGCCAATGTTACGCGAATGTTACCAAGTAACGTAATTAATAGGTTATTCACATTTTAGTTGATGAATCACTCTTTTAAAATAATCAGCAGCTAATATCAACCTGCTTCCATACCAGCTAAACATTTCGCCATCAACTAATGTAATTTTTGTTTCGGGTAATAAAGGTTGCAGTTCATCAATATGTTTTTGTTTAAATGGAAATGGTTCTGAAGAAAGCAATAATATTTTACAGTTAAGTTGTTCAATATTAATTTCAGGATATCGTAATTCATTTTTAAAGATGTTATTAAAACCGCAACGCTGCATCATATCATTTATGAATGTATCGCCGCCTGCGGCCATATAAGGATTGCGCCAGATAAAATATGCTGCAGGTAATTCAGCAATATTTTCATTTTTAAGATCAGAAAAACCTTGTTTTATTTTTTGTATAATAGTTTGTGATTCAAATTTTCTATTAACCAATTCTCCAATTTCATCAATCATGTTTAAAGCATCATCAAGATTTTTTATATCACTTATATAAACATGCGTAAATTTTTGCAGTGCTTCAACTTGCTCTTTTACATTTTCTTCTTTATTAGCAATTATAAGATCAGGTTTTAGAGAAATTATTTTTTCAATATCAATTGTTTTTGTACCACCAATTCTTGTTTTTATTCTAAACCATTTTTGTGGATGCACGCAAAATTTTGTAATGCCAATAACTTCTTCATTCAAACCTAAATCATACAATAATTCTGTTTGAGAAGGAACAAGAGAAATTATTTTTTTTGAAATATTTTTAGATGATTTATTCATTTAACAAGCCGAAGATAGCAAAGCAAAAAACTAAAGTATTAACTTTGAATTCAATTTTATTATGGGCATCTGGAGACAAATACAGGAATATCTTTTTATAAAGAAACGCGATCCTAACGCGCCAACAAATACTTACCTTAAATATATGAATGGCATGAACAGAATTTCTTTGTTCATTTTTTTGATTGCCGTAATAATTATGCTTTTTCGTTATTTAATTATACCGCTGTTTCATTAAAGGCCAGCGTAATAATCATAGCCGCGTTCTGCCCAATAATCTGGTGGTTTTTGATTGCTGAAATACAAAGTGCCGATTTGTTTTAAATGCTTTATTCCATATTTCACAGGAATTATTAATCGCAACGGATAACCCTGGTTCATTGGCAATGGTTGATTATTCATTTCATAACAAAGAATGGTTTGCGATTGTAAAGCGCTTGGCATATCAATACCAACATAATATTTTTTGTCGACAGATTGCAGCCCAACGTAACTCATTTGTTCCTGCGGATTTAAATGATAATAATCCATGAAAGTTTTTAGCGGAACTCCGGCCCAATGTGTAACCTGGCTCCAGCCTTCAATACATTTAAAATCGAAGATCACGTGCTCTTTTGGTAACCTTTCTATATCAGCCAAGGAAAGTTTTAATGTATCGCCAATACCACGCACAACCTGCAAACGCCACGTACTTGTGTCAATTGTTTTTTCCATACCAATCAAACCATTAACACGTACATTTTTAACCGCATCTTTTTCTGTGTATTGTTTTGCATGATGGCTTGTATCAAATACAACCTTCTTTAATATTTTCTCGTTTGTTTCAAGTGTTTTGCGTAAAGGCACCAACGCTTGTTGATCTTGCGGTTGATTGTTCAGCCATTTCCATGCAAAAATTGCTGATGTGATTAACACAGCAAAAATCACAAAAGAAAAAACCATTCTTTTTGTGTAAGCAGTATTGCTTATTTCTTTTGTTCTGCCTGAAAAAAAATCACGTTTTTTCATTTACTGTAATTTACTTTTCTGGTTTAATTACTTCAAGCCCGCTTATCATTGCCTGGAAATTATTCCAGCCTGTTTTTATAACCTGGAAAATATGAATCAGGAAAAATAAGACGTATCCAATAGTTAGAATAAAATGTTCAATTCGTGCTGCTTCATATCCGCCACACAAAAACATTGCCCACGAAAACTGCACCGGTTTATAAATAGCCAAACCACTTACTACGCTTCCAATTCCCATAAAAATTATTGCGGTGTAAGCAATGCGTTGTGCTGCATTATATTTTTGTTGTGGAGGTTCAAACCTGCGAATATGAAGATCATTCAATAAAACCTGCCACGCTTCTTTGAAAGATTTTTTATTGGGAAGAAGGTAGCGCCATTCACCTGAAAAAATTGTATAGGCGACATATAATATTCCGTTGATGACAAACAGCCACGCAAATGCAAAATGAAAACTCATGCCTTTCGCAAGATGAAAAGGAACATTTAATGCTTTATAAAAACCTTTTGGAAAAAATTTATAAATTAAAATATTGCCAATCTGAATTTTATATACACTATTGGCCCAGTAAATAAGCAGGCCGCTCCATATCATAACAGAAAGCACAGGAAAATTTATCCAGTGAAACCATCTTATAGCAAGCGGATGTTTCTTTACTACTTTCTTCATGCAGGCAGATTAGTTATGAATTATAAGTTAATCTGTGTCGAATGTACACTCATAATTTATAACTCATAATTCGTTATCCTTTCTTAAAATTCAGCGAAGCAGAATTCATACAATAACGCAAACCAGTTGGCTTTGGCCCATCATTAAAAACATGACCGAGATGTGCGCCACAGTTTGTACAATACACTTCAGTTCGTGTTACACTCAAAGTCTTATCTGTTCTTTCACCAACATATTTTTTATTTAAAGGAGCATAAAAACTTGGCCAGCCTGTGCCGCTTTCAAACTTTGTATCGCTGCTAAATAAAGGCACACCGCAACAAACACAATAATAAGTTCCTTTTATATGGTTACGCCAATATTCGCCGGTAAAAGGCCGTTCGGTATCTGCTTTTCTTGCTACGGCAAACTGTTCTGGCGTGAGAATTTTTTTCCATTCTTCGTCAGTTTTTGTAACAGCATATTTTTGTTGCTCCTGCACTGGCGGTTGCGCAGACTCTCTTGCTTGCGGTGGTGCAGGTTTTGATTGTTGTGCACAAGAGCTTAAAGATATTATTGCAAGTATCCATGATAATAAAAATAATTTTTTCACCTGGCTATTTTTTATAGTTGTTAGTAATATTCTGTTCATACGTGTTGACATAAATTAGTTTATGAAAGTTGTGTTTTTTTTATAATTGAATGATATATCAATTAACGCAAAACATAATTTTCTGGATTGTTAATATTATTAGTGTTAGAAATCTCATTATTTAAATTAAGATGCTAACTTTTATCTGCAACATTGAAAATAATTTTTGCTGCATTTTCTGATGCATTGCCGCCGGCAGATAAAATATTTTTTAAACTTTTATAATCTTCCTGAAGTTGCTGCTGCCTTTCAACATTAGTAAGTAAGGTTAATAATTCCTGTTTTAGATTTTCTACGGTCAAATCATTTTGTATCAACTCTTTTACCACAGGTTTATCCATTATTAAATTAACCAATGAAATGTATTTTATTTTAATAACACGTTTTGCAATTTGATAACTAACATTACTTCCTTTATAACAAACTACTTCGGGCACATTAAATAATGCAGTTTCTAATGTTGCAGTGCCGCTGGTAACCAATGCTGCTTTTGATTGCAGCAGTAATTCGTATGTTTTATTTCTAACTGAAGAAACATTTGTATAATGCTGCATAAAGCCTGCATAAAATTCATCTTCTAAAGCCGGTGCTTTGGCCAATACAAACTGGTATTGTGGAAACGACTTGCTTACTTCAAGCATAATGGGAAGTTTCTTTGAAATTTCCTGTTTGCGGCTGCCAGGCAATATGGCAACAATGTTTAATGTTGAATGCTTAATGTTTGATGTTGTATTAAGTTGCTCTTCTTTCAATTTTAAACTTTCAAGCTCAAACTTTTCAACCACATCAACCAAAGGGTGACCAACATAATCTACATTCCAGTTCCATTTATTTTTATAATAATCTTTTTCAAACGGAAGGATGACGATCATTTTATCAATAACCTTTTTCATTGCAGGCACACGACTTTCCTTCCATGCCCAAACCTGCGGAGAAATGTAGAAAACAGTTTTCGCTTTTAGTTTTTGGCTTGTAGCTTTTAGTTTATGGAACCATTCTGCAATGCGTAAATTAAAACCAGGATAATCTATCAACACCAAAACATCCGGCTTAAATTTTAAAATATCTTTTTTACATAATTTTAAATTGGCAAAAATAGTTTTCAGGTTCATTACTACTTCAGCAAAACCCATGAAAGCCAGGTCACGATAATGTTTTACAAGTGTAGCGCCGGTTGATTGCATCATATCTCCGCCCCAGCAACGGATATTTGCACTATCATCAAGTTTTTTTAATTCTTTTATAAGATTGCTGCCATGTAAATCGCCGCTTGCTTCGCCTGCAATTATATAATATTTCATACCGGTTTCCAGCTCAAAAAATGTTGAATAAAATTTTTATTAGTTGTTGGTAAAGGAAAGAAACTTTTGGTAAGTTGGTTCTTCTAATATTTTAAAGGGCATTAATTACTGATCAATTTTATACTTTGATAAAGATCATAATCATTACAACTATAAAATAAAAAACCGCGGCGCATGCAACGGTTTTGAATAAGAAAATATAAAGACTTATTAAGGAAAAATTCCTAATTCAGCGTAACTGGTTCCAACCTTATCAATAGCCACAACATAAGCTGCAGTGCGCATATCGGGGATTTTATCATTTGCTTTCCAGCAAGTCATTATTTCACGCGTTGCTTCAATCATAGTTTGTTCAAGCCCGCTATAAACAAGATCAACTTCATCAGGGCCATGTTCAATCAGCGTTCTTTCGCGGTTGTTTACACTTTTGCCTGTTAACGCTTCCATCTGTCCAAGAATATGTTTATTCAGATTTTCAGTAAAGCGTTTTTCCATTCTTCCATAACGCACATGGCTTAAATTTTTCAGCCATTCAAAATAAGAAACCGTTACACCGCCTGCATTTAAATACATATCCGGAATAACAAGAACGCCTTTTTTTGAAAGTATTTCATCAGCATCAGGAGTTAAAGGGCCGTTAGCAGCTTCGCCAATTATTTTTGCTTTCACTCTACCTGCATTTGATGCATTGATAACATTTTCTAAAGCAGCCGGTATTAAAATATCACATTCCAGTTCAAGAGCATCTTCACTTGCATTTAACTTTATAGAACCTGGAAAATCTAATATTGATTTAGTATTTTTTCTGTGCTGAAATACTTCTTCTTCGTTTAAGCCATCTTCATTTAAAATAGCGCCTTCATATTCTGCAATTGCAATCACTTTCGCACCATGTTCTCTAAAAAATTTTGCCGTATGATAACCAACATTTCCTAATCCCTGTACAACAATTCTCTTGCCTTCAATGCCTGTAGATAATCCTAATTTTTCCATTATTTCAGGCATGCTGCAAACTTCTCTTATACCATAAAAAACACCGAGGCCTGTAGCCTCTTTCCTGCCTCTAACACCGCCTTGCGCAACGGGTTTACCCGTTACACAACCCATAGCATCAACTTCCCCGGGGTGCATGGCAATATATGTATCAAGAATCCATGCCATTTCTTTTTCACCTGTTCCATAATCGGGCGCAGGTACATCTGTTCCGGGGCCTATAAAATTTTTTCTTACTAATTCAGAAGTATAACGTCTTGTAATCTTTTGCAATTCGAATGAACTATACTCACGCGGGTTTATTTTTATACCACCTTTCGCACCACCAAACGGAACGTTTACAATGGCACATTTATAGGTCATTAATGCGGCAAGCGCCATTACCTCGTCCTGGTCTACGGCCTCACTAAATCTTATTCCGCCTTTGGTAGGTGTTTTATGATGTGAATGCTGAGCACGGTAAGCTTCTATTACCTCAACAGAACCATCGTCTCTTTTAATAGGAAATTTCATACGATAAACAGCATTACAAGCTTTTATCTGGTTAAGAATACCCGCTTCCCATTGAGTGAATTTTGCTGCCTTATCAAAACTTCTGGTTACACTTTCGAAAAAGTTATAATGTTGATCTGCCATAATGAATTTATTTACTAATGAACATTTGTTATTTTATAAATGAAAATTTTTTAAGATTTTATATTTTTTTCAAGCTTGCTGATTTTTCTATCAAGGTTAAAAAGATATAAAAACAACCCTATAACAATTACTATCACCACAGCCATCACTACAAAAATCTTTCCCTCAGAAGTCATGAAATTATTTTGATCGGCATTGTTATTGGCTACATTTTGCGCGAAGCTTTTCGCCATAAAAAATAAAACTAAACCCAGGCAAACACATCTTTTAAATAGCATCATATAATCGTTCTTTATAAATACGTAAACGTGTAAATAATGTTGAAATCCAAACACCGAGCAATATCCAGCCAATAATAGCCGGCAAAAAAACCATTTCCATTTGAGGGCTTGTATCATTAGGATTCAAACCCGGATTTCCTTCGCTACCCAAGCCGCCAGGATGTAATGATTCTGTAAGTCTTGGCAATATCCATATTGTTGGAAATAACATGGCAAAGGCAAAAATGTTATATACTGCCCCTAATCTTGCACGTTTGTTTTCATCTGTAACAGAACCGCGTAAAACAAAATAAGCAAGGTAAATAAGTAATGCTATTGCGGCGCCGTTTTGTTTTGGATCTCCGCTCCATGGTTCTCCCCATTGGTAATTTGCCCATATTGCACCGGTAATTAAACCAAGCACACCAAAAACAGTTCCCGTTCGTGCAAATTCCAGGGAATAATAATCGTGTATTGGGTTCGGTTTAATAAGATACCTGATGGCATAAATAACCGAGATTATAAAAAGTGTTTGCATGCAAAACCACATCGGCACATGAAAGAAAAGGTTTCTTACCGATTGCTGCATTCTGCCATCAAGAAGAGGAATTTTTATTAAAAAACCGACGGTGCAAGTGTACATCAATAAAACAAAACTTAATATTTTCCACCATGATTTTAAAAGCATCAACTAAATATTGAAATAAAAGCAAACACTATCGCGGCGCAAAATTAGGGAAACAAGCAACAAATAAAACAATAAAAAAATGTGATCAGTACATGACTAATAATATAAAGGTTAATTTATTCACTTCACCCTTAAAAAGCCATCTTTCACGAATTAATATGATTTTATAATGAATTATTCATCCTTTTTTATGAATATTGCGTATAATAAATGGTGCAAGCATGCTTGTAATTTAGCATTAAATCTGCTTAACATCATACAAACCAACTTTATACACGATAACGTGCGCAAATAAGTAATTATTAATTTTAAAATAAACCACTCTAGTGAAAACATTTACACTTTTTTTGCTGCCTTTGCTTTTAGGTTTTTCCTTGTTGCATGAAGGCAGTTTTAAGAATGGGAACGATGCTGCAAATAACCAGTTTACGAAAACAACAGGTTCAGGTACTTCCCATGAATTAACGGATTTAAAAGACATTGGATTTGCATGGAATTTAACCGATTGGGAAGGCAATCCTGTTGATAGTTTGGGTCTGGATATTTATTATCCAACAGGCGCAACATCAGCCAAAAATTACCCGGTAGTTGTTTTTTGCCACGCTGGTGGCTTTACAGGCGGCGACAAATCCAACGTAACTTCTCTTTGTGATATACTCGCTGATTATGGTTTTGTTTGCGTAGCCTTTAATTACAGAACCGGTTACATAAAAAATAACCCACATGCCTGTACAGCAGATACAACTACGTTATGGAATTCTGTTTATAGAGGAATGCAGGATGGCGATGCTTGTTTAAGATGGGTAAAGAAATATGGCCTTAAATATAATATAGATACAAGCTGGATGTTTTATGCAGGTACAAGTGCCGGTGCATCTATTGTATTAAACAGCGCTTATTCCAGCGATTCAACTGCTGCTATATATTTTCCGCGCGAAAAAAAGGCGCTTGGTAATCTTAGCAATTCAGGAAATAAATATCCAGATAATTATACTTTAAAAGGCCTTGGTGCTATGTGGGGGTCCATTTTTTTGGATAAGATTATAGATACCAATTATAGGGCTTATCCAACAATAATGTTTAAAGGTGATGAAGATTCTGGTTTACCTGATAGTGTTGGATATTTTTATGGTTGCACTAATTATGCTCCGCCTTTATTTGCAGGTGCAGGTATTTATGCAAGGATGGTTTTAGAAAAAACCCCTTGTCTTTATTATGAATTACCTGGTGCTAACCATCCTGCTTATGATGATGAATTTTGTATGGAGAATCTTGCATGTTTCTTTAATAATATAATGAAGGGCAAGCCGTATACCGGGCGATATTCATACTATACTCCATCTTGTCCACAATTTAACGGCGAATTTTAGGGCACTTAACAACATAAACTTTTTGAAATGAAATTCAGATATATATTTTATTTATTTTTTTTGGGTACAAGCGTTTCCTTCGGTCAAAACTATACTATAAGTTGGCAAAGAACCATCGGAGGTAACAATTCAGACAAGCTTACCAAACTGATCACCACAACAGATGGTGGCGCTGTTCTCTGCGGTTATTCTAATTCTGATATATCAGGTGATAAAAAGCAAAACTCATTAAAAGGATCTTACGATTTTTGGGTAGTAAAAATTAGTCTAACCGGCGCAACACAATGGTCAAAGACTTATGGCGGAACAGATCGTGATTTAAATCCTTCTATCATTCAAACTTCAGATGGCGGTTACTTATTAGGCGGCTCATCTATATCCCCGGCATCAGGCAAAAAAACAGAAGATGCAATTAATCAAAGCTTTGACTATTGGGTGCTGAAACTTGATAAAGCTGGAAACGTAATTTGGGATAACACGATTGGCGGCATTCAGTTTGAAAAATTTGCTACCGTTTTAGAAACAAGTACAGCCTATTTTGTTTGCGGTTCTTCAAATTCAACAATCAGTAATGATAAAACAGTAGATAATGAAGGCTCAAGCCTGTGGCCCGATTACTGGGTAATTAAAATGAACAAATCGGGCGGTATTTTATGGGATAGTGTTTATGGAAATACAAACAGAGACGAATTGACCTCAGCCGTTGTAGCAACAGACGGCGGAATATTGTTAGGTGGTTCTTCCTATTCTCCTCGCGGCGGTACTAAAAAGGACGATTACATTGGCAACAATGATTTCTGGATTATAAAGATTAATTCTGACGGCCAACGGCTTTGGGATAGGACACTTGGAGGTACTTTATCAGATTACCTTACCAGTATAGACGTAGTTGGAAATATTGGTTATATACTTGGGGGTTATTCTAACTCTCCGGCTTCAGCAAATAAAACAGATGGTTGCAGGGGTGGCACTGATTATTGGATTATCCGTACAGATAAAGCAGGGGTACCTTTATGGAATAAAACCTTTGGCGGATCCAAAGAAGATTATTTAACCAGCGTAAAATACATAAGCGGCAAATATTTACTTGGTGGTTATTCCAATTCCCCCGTTTCTAAAGATAAAACCGTTCCTTTAAAAGGCGGTTGGGATTTCTGGACATTACAATTAGATAAAAACGGAAGTATTGAACAGCAATATGACTGGGGTGGATCAGGTGATGATTATCTTACTGACTATGTTCCCAACGGAACTGAATACATGCTTGCAGGAACATCAAATTCACCAAAAAGCGGAGATAAAAAAGCAGGTACCGTTGGTAATACAGGAAATAATGATTTTTGGGTATTTAAATTATCAACCGGCGGTGCGCTTGCTAACAATAATATTACCGATAGTATTGTGGTAAATGCTACATCAACCGAAATTTTAAAAAGTCCAATGTCTCTTAACGTTACACCTAACCCGGTAAAAGATATGCTTACTCTAAATTATAGTACAAATTCCCATGGTAATGTTTCTATATCTGTCTACTCTAACAGTGGCAGATTAATTAAGCAGCAGGCATTGTCACAATCAAGTGGAAATTTTGCCTTAGATTTTTCTGCTCAGCCATCAGGCATTTACTATGCGGTTTTACAAAGCGGAACCAGCACTGTTACAAAAAAGTTTGTGAAGAATTAATTTTTATAGATTGAAATTAAAGCCTGGCAATAATTGCCGGGCTTTTTTATGTTATAGTTAATCCTTCCACAAGAATGGAAAAAGGATTATTGAAAGCAATACAATTAAAACATCAAGGCAAACAAGAAGGAGAATCATTTGCCACCATCCTGTTTGCAAAACATCGCTGAAGGCTTTGGAAGAAATTTTTCCTAATAACAAAAGCTGCGGTATAACTATTGGAAAACCCATTATCGCCATTAGTGCAGATTGTTGCTGCGCTTTTGATGCAATGGCTGCAAGAAAAGTAAATACAAGACTTAACCCGGTGCCGCCAAGAAAACTTATCAAAACAAATTCTGAAAAATACAGTATCGGGTTACCAAGCAGCAAAACAAAAACCAGCAAGGTGAGGAAACTCATTACCATCATTAGCAAAACATTAAAAACTATTTTAGCTATAATATAATTACCTGCCCCGGAAATTGTGTAATAATACAGCATCCGGCCTTTACTATCCTGCAAAAAACTTTTAGCAACAGCATTTACTGAAACGAACAACTGTACAATCCAGAATAAAGAATTCCATATTTGTTCTTCAGGTTTGCCTGCAGATAAATACACAACAAATACGGTAGAAGCTACATACAACAGCACGCCGTAAAAAGTATATTGCTGCCGTGTCTCCAGCAGTATATCTTTTTTTACAAGTGCCAGTATTTGTTTTATTGAATAATTCATTGGCGCACAAATATATTGTCAAATCCCCAAGCTGTTTTGTTGGTATTTTTCCAGTTGATGATACTTTAATCCTAAACATCACCTGTAATAACCGGGATTTATAAATATCAGCCTCATGTAAGTAACCATGAACTTCAAGTATATAAACTCAGGGTTTATGCAGGCAAACATTTCGTTCAAGCCCGGAAAATATTTCCAGTGCAAAAAATCTTTCACCAATGAAAAGCGTTTTTATATGTATAGTAACTTGCCGAAAATGGTTTTGCGCTTATATTTGCGGCTCAAATTTTAGCTGTGCCGGTAAAATTTACAAAAGAAACTTATTTATATTGGTATGAATTAATGCAGCTCATCCGACAGTTTGAGCTTAAAGCTGAGGAGATGTATAAGATGGCAGGAAAAATCCGCGGGTTTTTTCACGCTTATATTGGCCAGGAAGCTATTGCTGCCGGCTGTATGACGGCTACCCGGCAGGAAGACATCTTCATCACAGCTTACCGTGATCATGGTCTTGCTTTAGCAAAAGGTGCCAGCGCAAATGCATGTATGGCTGAATTATATGGTAAATCAACAGGCCTTGCAAAAGGTAAAGGTGGCAGTATGCATTTCTTTAGTAAAGAACATTTTTTTTATGGCGGGCATGGTATTGTTGGCGGGCAAATTGGCGTAGGTGCAGGAATAGCTTTTGCTGAAGATTATAAAGGCACAGACAATGTAGTGCTTTGTTTTTTTGGCGATGGTGCAGCACGCCAGGGCGTATTGCATGAAACATTCAATCTTGCCATGCTTTGGAAAATACCGGTGGTTTTTATTTGTGAAAATAATAATTATGCAATGGGTACATCCATTGAGCGTACTTCAAACGTTGTGGATATATACAAGCTCGCTGATGCATACGAAATGCCCGGTGATAAAGTTGATGGAATGAGTGCAGAATCGGTACATGATGCCATTACAAGAGCTGTAAAAAGAGCAAGAGAAAAAGGCGGGCCAACTTTGCTGGAAATGAAAACGTACCGTTACAAAGGGCACTCAATTTCAGATCCCGGAAAATACCGCACAAAAGAAGAATTAGAAGAATATAAAGGCAAAGATCCTATCTCACTTGTGTTACACACAATCAAGGAAAATAATTTCGCAAGTGATGAAGAAATAAAAGCAATTGATGAACGCATTGGAAAAATAGTAGAAGAATCTGTAAATTTCGCCGAGGAAAGCCCATGGCCCGAAGATGATGAATTGCTGAAAGATGTTTACTCGGATAAAAATTATCCTTTCATAATTGATTAACGAATTGCAATTTTAAATTTTAATATTCAAATTATTTATGGCTGATACGCATGCGCACGAAGCAAAAACAGATGATGTTGTTTTAAAAGCAAAAAATTTCTGGACAGAATATCAAAAACCCTTACTTACAATTATCATTGTTTTAGTTGTAATAGTAGCAGGCTGGTATGCTTATAAAAATTATGTTGTGGCGCCTAAAGAAGCAGAAGCTGAAAATGCCATCTGGAAAGCAGAACAGTATTTTCGCGAAGATTCTTTAAAGCTTGCTTTAGACGGAGATAAGTTTAATCGTGGTTTTGTTTATGTAATTAATAATTATGGTTCTACAAAAGTGGGCAATCTTGCAAAATATTATGCAGGCATTTGCTATTTAAGGCTTGGCAATTACAATAAAGCAGTAGATAATTTAAAAGATTTCAGCACACCTGCCAAGCAAATACAAATGATGGCTTACGGCACATTGGGCGATGCTTACAGCGAGCTTAATAAAAATGATGATGCAGTTAATTATTACAAAAAAGCGGCAGCAGAATTTACTGATGATGCTACTATGAGCAGTGAGTATTTATTTCGTGCAGCATTAAAATTAGAAACACTTGGCAAAAACACCGAGGCGCTTGATTTATATAAAGAATTAAAAGATAAATATCCAAACACGCAAAGAGGTTTTGCTGTAGATAAATATATTTATCGTTTAAGCATAGTTCCAAACGATTTTAGTACAAATTAAATGGCTTCAAAAGGAAATACATCATTACAAAAAGGCATCCCGCAAATAAAGGATGCCTTTGTAATTATTGTAAAAACTGAATGGAACAATCATATAGTTGATAAGCTTGAAAAAGCTGCGATCAATATTCTCAAACAACAAAATATCTCTTACAAAACGTTGATTGTTCCCGGCGCTGTTGAAATACCTTTTGCAGTAAATACTTTCCATCAAAATCATAAAAAGAAAGCAGACGCATTTATAACTTTAGGCTGTGTAATACAAGGTGGCACTCCGCATTTTGATTATGTGTGCAAAGCTGTAACAGATGGAGTATTGTCGTTGAATTTATCTTTGAATGTGCCGGTTATTTTTGGTGTGCTTACGGTTATTGATGAACAACAAGCTTTGGATCGCGCCGGCGGAATTCATGGAAACAAAGGTGAAGAAGCCGCACTTACTGCAATTAAAATGATTGCATTGAATAAGAAGTTGAAAAAATAATTATTTTTTAGGGTTAGGATTTATGAACGTACAAATTTTTATACCATGTTTTATTGATCAGTTATATCCTTCTGTTGGATTTAACATGGTAAAAGTTTTAGAAAAAGCAGGTTGTAAAGTTTCTTATAATATCAACCAAACATGTTGCGGGCAACCCGCTTTTAATGCAGGTTTTTGGGGTGAGGCAAAAGACGTTTGTAAAAAGTTTCTAAAAGATTTTAGCGGAAGTGATTACATAGTTGCACCAAGCGCAAGCTGCGTTGGCTTTGTAAGAAATTATTATGGAAAATTGTTTGAACATTCAACACATCAAACAGAAATAAAAAAATTGCAAACACGCATTTACGAGTTTAGTGATTTTTTAGTGAACGTTTTACATTTCACAGATTTTAATGCAACCTTAGATGCAACTGCAACGTATCATGATAGCTGCGCCGCTTTGCGTGAATGTAATGTAAAACAGGAACCACGTATTCTTTTAAACAACGTAAAAGGTTTGCAATTGATTGAAATGAATGATGTAGAAACTTGCTGTGGCTTTGGCGGAACTTTTGCCGTAAAATTTGAGCCAATAAGTATTGCAATGGCCGATCAGAAAATTACAAATGCAGAAGAAACAAAAGCAGAATACATCATCAGCACAGATATGAGTTGCCTGATGCATATTGATGGCGTTATAAAAAACAAACAAGCTCCTCTAAAAGTTTTACATCTTGCAGATGTGTTGGCTAATTTTTAATAAATATATATCGCACGGAGCAAAGGAGATAACAGAGAAGTTTCTAACTCCGCTAACTCTGTTGTCTTCGGGCGAACAAAAATATTTTTTGTGAAGTACCAGCCCGGTGACGATATTATTATTCTTCATACAAAAGAAGAAGGCAAGGTTATAGAAATTCTCAACAATAAAATGTTATTGGTTGAAATACGTGGTGTTCGCTTTCCAGTTTATATGGACCAGGTCGATTTTCCTTATTTCCAGCGCTTCACAACAAAAGATATAGCTGCAAAAAAACCGTCAAAAAAATATATAGAGGATGTTCCTAAAGAAAAAAATAAAGCGCAAAATATAAGCAAAGACGAAGGTGCCTGGTTATCACTTATTCCAAAATTTACGATGGATGAATTTGGTGATGAAGTGGTAGAATTATTTAAACTTTACCTTATCAATAAAAACAACAGTGGCTATAAATTTAATTATTACCAGGATTTTTTTGGCGAAGAAGCTTTTGATCTGAAAGGTGAAATTTTAGCCCATCATGATTTCTATTTGCATGATATTGCGTTCAGCGATTTCAATGATAATCCTTCTTTCAGTTTTGATTTCAGTTTGATGACTGCAGACAAAAACAAAGCTGATCATTATGAAGTTACCATCAAGCTAAAACCAAAGCAATTATTTCAACGCATTGAAGAGATGAAACAAAAAAATGAACCTTCAATTGCTTTTAAATTATTTGATATTTATCCTGGTAAACCAGTTGAAGAAAAAATTGAGCTGACAGAAAATATTATAAGGAAAAATAAAGCCTATAAAGCTGAAAGAATACGTGAACATTTAGAACCGGCAAGAAGTGTTGTTGATCTGCATATAGAAAAAATTACAGACGATTGGCAGCGTTTAAGCAACTTTGAAATACTTACAATCCAGTTAAGAGAATTTGAAAAATGGTATGATGTAGCGGTGGCGCATCATTTACCAAACTTTATCGTTATTCATGGTGTTGGCACAGGAAAATTGCGTGATGAAATACATGATATTTTAAAAATAAAACACGAGGTAAAAACTTTCGTTAATCAATATCAACCGCGGTTTGGTTACGGTGCCACAGAAATATTTTTTCAATATTGAACTCAACAGTAGCAAATAGAAACCAATCAATTATTTACGCGTCATTTCGACGTTAGGAGAAATCTCTACGATTATTTTGAATTAATTACAGTTTAGAGATGCCTCGATTCCTCGGCATGACGCTCAAGAGTTTATTTATATTTATCTAAGATTAAAATTTGAATAGACTTTAATGTGAAATATATTTATCAACCGGCATACGGTTTTGCAAACTTCTTCCAAGCGTTAATTCATCTGCATATTCAAGCTCGCCGCCAAATGCAATACCACGCGCAATAGTTGTGACGTTGCAATTAATATCTTTTATTTTTTTCTGGATATAATAAATCGTTGTATCACCTTGTATGTTTGGACTGAGCGCAAAAATCAGTTCTTCTGTTTGCTCTTTTTGTATACGCTGCACCAACGATTCTATTTGTAATTGATCAGGGCCAATTCCATCAAGTGGAGAAATTATGCCACCAAGAATATGATAAGTTCCGCTAAATTGTTGTGTGTTTTCAATTGCAATTACATCACGTAAAGTTTCAACCACACAAATCACTCTTTGATTGCGCAAAGAGTTAGCACAAATAGAACAAATATCTGCATCGCTAACATTATGGCAACGCTGGCAAAATTTTATATCCCGACGCATACGCGCAATTATTTCGCTGAAATTTTCAGTTGTTTCTGCATCTTGCTTTAAAAGATGCAACACCATGCGTAAGGCTGTTTTTTTACCAATTCCCGGAAGTTTGGCAAACTCGTTCACCGCATTTTCAAGAAGAGAAGAAGAGAATTGCATGTTGCAAAATTACTGAATGATGAGGCATGAATAATAAACAAGACGTTATGAATTATGCTGCCATAAAAATATATTGCACAAGTGAGTGACACAACGAAGCTCAATTGAAATGCCGTAGCTGGTTACAAAAAAATATTCTTATAAATAACTATCATCAATTAACGATTAACCACTTTACAAATTCACATTTACTTCATTATCCCAGTTTGATTTAATAGTAAGTTTTCTTGGAACAAGGATAACAATTTCAGGTTGTCTTTTTAATTCAAAACTTCCGGGTGTCCAGCTCATGTTCTTATCGGCATCGTATAAAATACGCATTTCATAATCGCCGGGCTTATAAAGTTTACGATAAAATATCTGTTGCGAAATAAGAAATGAATCAACAACTTTATCGCTTTGCACAAATTGTAAAACAGGATTGCGGCTAAGATCAAGATTCGCAAAATTTAAGCGGAGGCTGCCATATTCGCTTTCGCTGCTGGTTTGAAAAGTAAGTGTATCAATTTTTGAAAGCATCTTGCCCGCGCTATCTGTAAATGCATCTTTTTGTATGATGAGTTTAAAATATTCATCCTCTTTCCACGGATAGCTTAAACTAAAATTTCTATACGAAGTATCAGCGTGAATAGTATAGTTTGTTATGGGTTTATAATTCGTATCGCTTAAACTTAATTTGGATGAATCAAAATGCTGTAAAGGCTTTTGAAAACTTATAACAAGATCGCTTAATAAATCCTGTTCGTTTCGTTGAAGGTTGGTTGCAAACTTTATAGTAGTTGTTGTGTCTGTCTTTTTTTTATTTGATGAATTGGTTGTAGAAGAAGCAGCAGTGCCTGATTGTTCTTTACCGGGCGGAAATTCATTATATGCATACATCATCAACGGTGAAGTTGATGCCGCACTGTCAATAGTTACAGGCTTATTTAAAAAAGCGAAAAGCTTGGTACTGTCGTCATATTTTTTTGTGTAATCATTCGGCAATACAAACACATTATATGTTCCGTTTGCTATATAACGAAAGCGGAAATTTCCTCCGCTATCAAGCCTTGTATAATAATCAGGCTTTAATTTTTTTATGGCTGAATCGTTTAAATTCTGGTGCAGGATAACAATTAATGTTGAATCTGCTGTGCCTGTTTGTGCGAGTTGAACCTGGCCGCTTAAAGTGCCGCTTGCAAGCGAACTGCCGGTGGAAAAAACATAAGTAAAATTCCGGTAAGGATTGCCTTCGTTTACATCTTTTAAAGCGTTACCAAAATCTATTGCATACGTTGTGTTGGGCTTTAAAGTATCTTTTAAATTAATCGTAACTGTTTGCAGGTGACTTGAAACGTACGGCGTTTGATTTGGGTTTGGAGAAACGATAAGATCTGTTTGGATAGTATTATCCAACTGCACATATTCATTAAACAGAAGCGTTATTTTTTTTGCATTAAAATTCAACGCTGAATCCACAGGTGTTGCTTTTAGCAACACTGGCGGCAATGAATCTCTTAAGCCACCGTTCGGCGGAATAATATTGGCGCAGGAAGTCTGAACCTGAACTTCTACAATTGCAAGAATTATGAGGATAAAAAAAGAATAGTATTTCTTCAAGCGATGTTCTTTAAACAGTCAAACATAACAAAGTCTGAACAATGATTTTGATAGAATGAAAGGATTATGATGATTTTAATTTATTCATTCAGCTTACATATCTTTTAATTTATCCAAATTCGTTCAGATATCTTCTTTTAACTCCATAATTCTGTGCGATTTTTTTTGCGCGCAGAGATAACAGAATTCGATAGTACTTAAACTTCTTCTTCATTTGCTTCATGTAATTCAACAGCCATGTTATTCGTCTTCACAAAATTGCACCAATGACAATCTTCTTTTCCGCAGCCTGTATAAAAATCATGCGACTGAATTTTATCCCACACTGTTTTTATTTGTTCTTTAACTGTAGTGATGTCTTCAGGCTTGATATAAACTTTTATCTTTTGATAATTTTTCTTTTTATCCGGTTCTATGAAATCAAATTCGCTGCTTACAGCATTCCAGTCGCGGTTATTATGGTCAATTAATATTTTATAGAAAACAGCCTGCCGCCAGTAATCACCACCATTTTCATCTTTTTCATTCGGTGGCAATAATTTAGGTTTTGCATTATCAGGATTGCCGGTTTTATAATCAACCACGTTTACTTCTTTACCATTAAATTCAAGCTTATCTAATTTACCTTTTAACGGAACACCATTCACTACAACATTTTTAATATTTCTTTCCAATGCAACAATCTTGTTCCAGTTGTATAAATATTTTTCATAGTAGTTTGATAAAACATCTTCACCATATTCTAATCGTCTTGCAAATTGTTCTTTGGTAAAGCTTTCGCGATGCCGATGCATGAACCATTTAAAATCATTGATGAATTCTTCTTTAGATGGAAAGCCGTTTTGATATGGAAGTGCTTCCTTGTTTTCGCCGTTGACAATCGACGGTTGACGGTCGACCGTTTGCATTTTTCTAAACAACTGTTCTAATGCATAATGCGCTGCAGAACCAAATTCTGTTGCTTCATTTTTGGGTGAAGGAATACGAATTAAGTTTTTATAAAAAAATTCAAGCGGGCATTTTAGATAGTTGTTCAATGCTGTAACATTCATTACAAATCTTTCGAGCAAACTATTGATGTATTCTGTTTCTATTTTTTCAATCTCAGGTTTTACATCATTTTCTAATTGTAATATTTGATAGTCAGCCTGTGTAACCAGATCAATAAAAACTTTTTCTGTTTGCAGTTCATGATTATCTAAAATTTCAGCAATAAACATGGATGGCTCTAATTCTTTTCCATCATTTTTAAAACAACAATAAGATATAAAAAGATTTTGTTCGGCGCGTGTTAATGCTACATAAAATAATCTTCTCAATTCTTCATCCGCGACCTCACCCCGACCCTCTCCAAAGGAGAGGGAGGAAGAAGAAAAAATATTATCAGGAAATTTATAACCGCCAAAAGGCTTCCGTTTCTTTTCCCAAAAACTTGCATTACAACCTGCAAAAAAAACATATTCAAACTCCCACCCTTTGCTGCCATGTGCCGTTAATAAATTTACACCTTTATCGTTTCCGCTTACTTCAATTAATGACAAGGGAAGATTTTCACTTTCCATCAAATCAAACAACTTTATTAATTGTTTTAAATCAAGATTTGGATTGCGGTGCGTTTCTTCTTTTATAAAATCAAACAAACCAGTAAGTACTTGTAACAACCAAATCTTTTCATCGCTTTTCATGATATAACTCAACACGCCAGCTTCGCGAACAATACATTCAAACAAATTCTGTAACGTTATATTTGGCACTTTTGAAATCAAACTTTCCATCGCTTCAATTGCTTTCTTCAAACCTTCGTTCATGCTTTGTGAAAACAAATCTTTTACAGGTTGTTTGCTTCGTTCACACAATAATTTTCTTATAGAAGTTTTGTCTTGCGAATATTGTTTATCAGCAACCTCAATACTTATTCTTGCAATTTCAATCGCAGAAATTTTAAACCAATCGTAATGTAAAATTTCAAACAACAATTCATCACCGCTATATGGAATATCATGCTCGAACGATAAATATCTAAGAATGGAAATTATTTTTTTTGCAAACGGAATGCAGAGAATATTTAAACTGCGTTTGCTATAATATGGAATTTTCTTCAGCTTGAAATATTGCGCTAATTCTTCACCGTATTTATTCTCTTTATAAATGACGCCGATTTTCCCCGGCTCAATTCCTTCAGCTAAAATCTCTTCAACTTTTTGCGTAATGCCAATCATTTCCTGCCGCTGTGTTTCATAATTATAAATAATCGGCTTGTGTGTAAGATGTTTTATTTTGTCGTTGGCTGATAAAAGCTCTTTACTTAATCCATCAATCTGTTTTATTAATCGGTCGTTGTTTTTGCCAATAATGGTTTTTGAAACATCAAGAATGCTTTGTGTTGAACGATAGTTATGCGTAAGCACAACCGTGAGCAAATCGTTTTTATAACTGTTTGCAAAGCTGAGCATGTTCTCCACATTCGC
>JBDUBY010000092.1:0-8442 GCA_040003735.1 Parafilimonas sp. | reverse complement strand
AAAGGTTTAGATGACGGACCAGAATATTCGCCTGATGGAAAATATATTTATTTTAATTCTGTGCGAAGCGGTTCTATGCAAATTTGGCGAATGAGCCCTGACGGAAGCAACCAGGAGCAATTAACAAACGATGATTTCAATAATTGGTTTGCCCATGTTTCACCTGATGGCAAATGGATTGTTTTTATCTCGTTCGGAAAAGATGTAGATCCTTCAAATCATCCTTTTTATAAACATGTTTATATAAGATTAATGCCCGCAAATGGTGGCGCTATAAAAGTGATTGCAGCATTATATGGCGGCCAGGGAACAATGAATACTCCCAACTGGAGTCCTGATGGAAAAAACATTGCATTCATTAGTAACAGCGGTTTTATTTCGCCAACATATCCAACTGAAGTTGTAAGTGAAAAGCATTAAGTGTTTTTAATTCACTTACCTACATGTTTAGTAAGTTTACCTACGTATTATATGCATAAACCTAAACAGGCTTTATGTCAAATAAAAGCTATTATATTTTTGTGTTGTCAATTTAAATAAGAATTACATGTCAAGAGATGAAAGAAGAGCAAATCGTAATAATGGCGGCAACAGGTTTTGGAGCGGTTTGTTATTACTTGCTGCAGGTGGGTTATTAATGGCAAGACAATTAGGTGCAGATATTCCAGATTGGTTGTTTAGCTGGCACGTGCTTTTAATTGCAATTGGCTTAATGATAAGTTTTAAAAGCGATTTTAAAAATGCAGGCGGCCTAATCATGATTTTAGTTGGTGTTGCTTTTATGCTGAATGATCTTATTCCAAATGCGCATATGCAGGATTTTATTTGGCCGGGTATTTTAATGATAGCAGGAATAGTTTTTATATTAAGACCATCAACACATTCACGCAGCTATAAAAAAGATGGTGGAAATGATTTGATAAATGAATATCAAACCCAAACCATTTCTGTTGCAAGAAAGGAAGCTGAAACAGAACAAGACGCAGAATTTGTTGAAATAAATGCTGTGTTTGGAAGTATAAATAAATTAATTCTTTCTAAAAACTTTAAAGGCGGCGAAATAAATGCATTCATGGGCGGCTCTGAAGTTAACCTTTTACAGGCCGATATAAAACAACCTGTTGAACTTGAAATAAACAATGTATTTGGCGGCACCAAATTACTTGTGCCGGGAAATTGGGATGTGAAAAATAAAATTGCTGCAGTGTTTGGCGGTGTTGAAGATAAACGAAATCCAGGCATTTCATCGCCGGATCCAAACAAGATTATTGTTTTAAAAGGCGCTTGTGTGTTTGGCGGAATTGAGATAAGAAATTTTTGATTCGCGTCCTGTTTCAACAATTATGATTGATATAGATGTAAATAACTTATCTAATTAACTATCACCATTCAAAATTAGTAAACCATGAAATGGTACCTCGCAAAACTTGTTTACCGCATTTTATGCGGAGATGGAAAACACACACCTCAGTTTGATGAACAATTACGTTTGATACATGCAGAAGATGAACTGCATGCTTTTTATAAAGCAAGATTATTCGGGCAGCGCGAACAGGATAATTTTTTGAATGCTGTAGAAAAGCCTGTGCACTGGAAGTTTATTGATGTTTCGGAAGTTCATGAATTAAGCAGTTTAAATGATGGCGTTGAAATTTATTCGCGCATTTCTGAAGAAGAGAACGGAGATATTTATACAACACTTACGCTATTGCGCGCCACACATTTGCAGGAAGATTTTGTGCAAACAAGTTTGCAATTAAATTGATTGATTTGAATACTGCTGAATCTAACAAAAAGTTATTATATATAAATTTAAGCTGGTGGCTTATTGTAAGTATAATTCATGCGTTCATTATTTCAGATTCTGCGCTTTCTTATAAAGAAATTTTTATTGATACGCTTGTAACGTTTGGTTTGCTTGGTGCAGTTTGCCTGCTTATTGTAAACAACATGCGTTATTATCTTCCGCAACGCGAAAAATATTATTATATAGTTTTTGTAAGCTTTGGCGTAAGCGGTATTTGTTCATTTCTTTCAAAGCTTTTACTTAGTTTAATTATGAACAATGATGCAGTTTATTTGCAGGAGCTGCATCAAACGTCAGGTATAAGATTCGGAATCAGTTTTTTATTAGTAAGCTGTATTACAATGATGAGTTTATTATGGCATAACCAGGAGGAACAGAATAGAATGAATGCACATAAAGCAGAAGCAGAGCAGTTAGCCAAAGAAGCAGAATTGTTTAAATTAAGACAACAATTACAACCGCATTTTTTATTTAATAGTTTAAATTCTATAAGTGCTTTAACGGGAACACAACCTGAAAAAGCAAGGCACATGATTAACCAGTTAAGCGAATTTTTGCGTGGCACTTTAAAAAAAGATGAAAAGCAATGGAATACTTTAGAAGAAGAAATGCAATACCTGCAATTATATCTTGATATTGAAAAAGTAAGGTTTGGTTACAGGTTGCAAACAAATATTTTTTGTGAAGATGCCGCACTGAATTTAAACTTACCGTCAATGCTTTTGCAGCCTGTTGTAGAAAACGCAATCAAGTTTGGCCTGTACGATACAACCGGTGAAGTATTAATTAAAGTGAATGCAAAAAAGATAGATAATAATTTAGAAGTGACTGTTGAAAATCCTTTCGACCCGGAAACATCACAGCCTTTAAAAGGCACAGGCTTTGGTTTGCGATCAATACAAAGAAGATTGTTTTTGTTATTTGCAAGACAGGATTTATTAAGTACACAAAAAGAAGATGATCATTTCACAACAATTATTCTTATCCCTCAAAATATATGAATATAATTATTATTGATGATGAACCGCTGGCAAGAAGTATTGTAAAGGAATATTTACAATTGTATTCTTCTGCAAACATTGTTGCGGAATGTAATGATGGTTTTGAAGGATTAAAAGCCATTCAGCAATATGAACCTGATCTTATTTTCCTTGACATACAAATGCCAAAGATTAATGGATTTGAAATGCTTGAGCTGGTTGAAAATTCACCGTCTGTAATTTTCACAACGGCGTTTGATGAATATGCAATTAAAGCATTTGAAAGCAATGCTGTTGATTATTTATTGAAACCGTTCAGCAAGGAACGTTTTGATAAGGCTTTACAGAAATATATCAACCAGCAAAAATCATTTTCACAAAAAACTGATGCAGTTTTAGAAAGCGCTGCCTTATCTCCTGTTCAACAAAATCGTGTTGTTGTAAAAGATGGAAGTAAGATCAAAATAATTCCTGTTTCACAAATACAATATCTTGAAGCTGCTGATGATTATGTGAAGATTTTTACAACAGAAGGTTCATTTCTGAAGAAGAAAACAATGAGCTATTTCGAACAATCATTAATGCCTTTTCAATTTGTACGTGTTCATCGTTCGTACATTGTGAACACGCAACTTATTACGCGTATTGATGCGTATGAAAAAGACAGTCATTTAGTATTGCTTAGTACAGGTTCAAAATTGCCTGTAAGTAAGGCCGGTTATGTAAAGTTGAAAGAAGTGTTAGGCATATAAAAAACAAGCCAGGTTTTTCAACCTGGCTTGTTTGATAATTATAATAATCGAACTAATGTAACGTTTGCATATTTTTCAGGAAGTTGTTGCTTACAGCTTTTTCCTGCGGCGTCATATTTGTTTTTGTTATTGGATGTAATTCTCCCGGATCGGCAACTATATCAAAAAATTTCTTGCTGAATTTTGGATTAGGTAAAGAATCGTATTGTTTATATGTATGATCCTGCATCCATCTTCTTAAATAAAGTGGATTTGTTTCGTTCTTACCAGCGCCAACAAAGTGACAGAAGATCCACGGCCGCACACTTGAATAATTTCCAAACATTTGATTGTAAAAACTAATGCCATCAACTGCACCGTAGGATTTGGGCACTGTTGTTCCTGCCGCATCAGCAATTGTATTCATAAAATCAACTAAACTAATTAAACTTGTATCTGTAGCGTGAGTTTGAATTTGGCCAGGCATGTAAGCCAACATTGGAACATGTGTGCCTGCTTCAGTTGTAGAAGATTTGGCGCCACCAACCACCTGGCCTCTCCAAATACTATGTATATCTGCGGTAGTGCCATTATCGCCCAGCCAAATAACTAAAGTTCTGCCGGTAATTTTATCGGCCTGCAATTTTGAAAGAAGCTGGCCTACAAGTTTATCTTCATATTTAACCATTGAAGGAAAATAAACTGAGTCACCAGGTAGTCTTTTCTTATCGGAATTCCATGACGCAAATTGAGGATCATCCGGAGTAGGGCAAAATGGCTCATGCACAAGACTGGTAGCCCAGTAAATAAAGAATGGCTTTCTTTTTGGCAAGGCAGTTACAGAATCAATATAATTGAACATGTAATCCCTTATCAGGTCATCACCATACTTGCCTTTTGTTTTGCTATCAGGCCAATAAGCACCGTTCTCGTATATCTGCGGATCTTTATAAAATTTCAAAGCTCCATCATCAGCAAAATCAACATTAAATGGATTTGTTACAAGATATTTATCGAATCCAAATTTGCGAATAGAGGCATCACCACCATCAAATTGCCATTTACCAGCCATACAAGTTGTATAACCAGTTTTCTTCATAAGATTAGCAATCATTTTTTCAGAAGTATCTAATGTGCCCCAGGTAGTGTAATTTCTAAAGTTATATTTACCTGTTAAAAGCATAGTGCGGCTCGGCGAACACAGTGGTGAAGTATGCGCCCCTGTAAACTGAATGCCATGACCAGCGATATAATCCAGGTTTGGTGTTGAATAAGATTGGCCACCAGTATAAGTTGGAATTTCGTAACCAATGTCATCGGCAAGAATAAGAATTATGTTTGGCGGAGCTGCAGTGGTACTTAAATCCAAACTTGAAGCCTGATCAATGCCAAGCGGTTCTGTTTTGCGACAGCTGTCAACAATAACAATAAATAAAAAAATAGCGGATAACTTAATAATTGTTTTCATAAGCCTTTAGTAATTATATGCAGTCAAAAATAATAAAATTGAACGTTTAGTTTTCTTTATTCTCGCGAAATATGCAAAATTGCTGGTTAAAGCCCTTTGAATTAAGGAATACGTCTTCAAAAAAACTTTTACCATGCACTGAATAGAATACGGAAAAATTTTCAATACGTTCCTGCAAGCTGTTATTCGGAAAAAGTAAAGATTTAATTTTATGAATTTGCGCCTGCTCTGTTATAAATTTCTTTTTTTCTGCCCGCAACATTTTTTTTTCAAGTTCTGATAGACCTTTAATAGTTTTCTTTTTCAAGGCTTCAATATGTTGGGTAAGTGTTTTATCAATTTTTGATGCAAAAGAAGAAATCGCATCATATAAATTTTCTGTTTGCAAAAATTCGCCGTTTAAACTTGTTTTGTTATTACTATGTTTTTGAGTAAATTGTTTCATTAATGCGTTCTCATCCTTAAATAAATCAACATCAGCAAATTCAAGTTGATTTACTTTATCAGCAATTTTGTTCTCAATAAATAAAAAAGAATTACGCAATACAAGCATTGGATAAGGAATATTTGCCTGTTGAAAAACTTCTTTTAATTCAAGCCAATATGCAAGTTCACCTCCGCCACCAACAAAAATAATATTGGGCAAAATTGTTTCCTGGAAAGCGCCACGCAAAATGACGTTTGGGCTAAAGCGTTCCGGATGTTCTTCAAGTTCTTTTAAAATTTCATCCTGTGTCCATTCCAACTTTAAACCTTGAACCTTAAACTTTAAACCTTCAACTTCTATTCTTTCGCGCTTATCATCAATTAAATAAAACAAATTTATTTCCCTGCCGCTGGCTTGTACTTTATAGTGTTCGCTTAATCTTTTTGTTGTGTCTGAAACTGCTTTATGCGAAAATTGTTCAGTTAATTCTTTTTGAATAATTGGATGAAATACTTTTTTTAAAGCTGCATTATCAGGAATCAAAACCACCAATCCATATTCGCCAAACAGCGTATTTAATAATTGAAGTGTTGCTTGTTGAATACTGGTTTTTTCTTTGTAAGATGCACGGAAAATTTCCATTAATTCGTTTCCATGCGGCAAAACACTTAGCTGCCCTTCCAGTTCATTTATCAACTGAATTAAAGCTTTATCAACTTTCATTCTGCCAACTGCGCCGGTTTGTTTTGTTTGCCACAAATATTTTCTTTCGTTCAATGTAATATTATTCAGCTCGTCAAGATCTGCATCTTCACTTCCCATAAAATAAACAGGAACAAAATTGTATTGGGGAAACTTTTGTTTTAATTCTTCACCAAGTTTAACTACGTGAAAAATTTTATAAACTACATATAAAGGACCTGTAAAAATGTTTGGCTGATGCGCAGTTGTTATAGTAAAAGTGTTATTGCTGGAAAGTGATTGAAGATTATTTGAAACTTTTAATGAAAGTTCTAGACCTTGATATTGTTTTTGTAATTCTTCAACCAAAACATTCCGATGCTTAAAATCCTTTCTTTGGTTGATGATAGCTTCAATATTCTCTATCTGCGGACGAAAATTATAAAAAGGCTGTAATGCTTTTTCATTATCAAGATAGTCAATTATAAGCTTTGAAAAATATCCTGTTTCTTCGTAAGAAATGTAACTACAATGTGTTTCCATTATTGTGCAAATTACAGCACTAAATAACATGTTCAATAACCGGCTCTAAAACTTCAGCTTCCAAATCGTAATCAAAAGCATTGGTGATTTTTACATTCACAAATTCACCAATTGGTAATTTTTTTTCAGAATGAATGATGACTTCGTTATCAACTTCAACGCTGTCAAATTCTGTTCTGCCTAAATAACGGCCGGCTTCTTTTTTATCAATAATTACTTTAAATGTCTTTCCAATTTTTTGCTGATTTTTTTCATAACTTATTTCCTGCTGCACTTCCATAATTTCTTCTGCCCGTGATTGTTTTTCTGCAGCGGGAACATCATCAATCAAATCATAACCGCTTGTTCCTTCTTCATGAGAATAAGTAAACACTCCTACTCTATCAAAACGTTGTTCTTGTAAAAATTGCTTTACATCTTCAACATCATCTTTTGTTTCACCGGGAAAACCTGCAATTAATGTTGTGCGCAAACAAATGCCAGTAACTTTATCCCGAATAATATTTAATGTTTCTACAATTTCAGCTTTTGTACTTTGGCGTTTCATCAAATACAACATTCTATCGCTTGCATGTTGCAAAGGCATATCAAGATAGTTGCAGATATTTTCTCTTTCACGCATTACATCCAATACTTCAAAAGGAAATTTATTTGGGTAGGCATAATGCAAACGGATCCATTGCAAACCTTCAACATCGCTTAAACGTTTTAATAAATCAGCCAACATTCTTTTCTTATAAATATCCAAACCATAATATGTAAGTTCCTGCGCAATCAGCATAATTTCTTTCACACCACGACGCACCAAACCTTTTGCTTCAGCAATTATTTCTTCAATTGTTTTGCTTACATGTTTACCACGCATCAACGGAATAGCACAAAACGCACAAGTGCGATTGCAGCCTTCGCTGATTTTTAAATATGCATAATGTTTTGGCGTGCTTAATAATCGTTCGCCTAATAATTCCTTTTTATAATCAGCATTAAATTCTTTTAAGATCAGTGGCAATTCCATTGTGCCAAACCATGCATCTACTTCGGGAATTTCATTTTCTAAATCATTACGGTAACGTTCACTTAAACATCCGGTAACATATACTTTATCAAGCTTGCCACGTTTTTTTAAATCAATCTGCGCAAGAATTGTGTTTACGCTTTCTTCTTTTGCCTTATCAATAAAACCACACGTATTTACAACAACAATGTTATGATTAAGCTTTGCATTTTCATGCACTACATCAATTTTATTGGCTTGTAATTGGCCGCTCAACACTTCACTATCCACAAGATTTTTACTGCAACCCAGCGTAATGATGTTTACCTTATTACGTTTTAATGTTCTTACCTTCATAACAAAGAGCGCAAATTTACGATGTAAAAAAAGACCTCACCTAAATCCTCTCTAAAGGAGAGGACTTTTAACAACCTAAATAATTTAAAAATTATATATTGAAGCATGCTCTTGGCTTTGCCCTTCTCCTTTGTTAAAGGGTTTGGGATGAGGTCTATAAAACACTAACCAGTTCTTTAAATATTGCAGTCATTTTTGGTTCAGCTTCGCTGGCTGCAGCCAAAACTTCTTCGTGAGTAATAATATTGTCTTCATCGCGAATGCCAAGATCAGTAATAATGCTCATTGCAAAAACTTTCATACCTGCATGAACTGCTGTAATTACTTCCTGCACTGTGCTCATTCCAACAGCATCGCCGCCAACAGTTTTTATCAATTTATATTCGGCACGTGTTTCAAAAGTTGGCCCTGTAACGCCACAATACACACCTTCTTTTACATCATAACCTAAATG
>JBDUBY010000348.1:0-2538 GCA_040003735.1 Parafilimonas sp. | reverse complement strand
ATCACCAAGCCTTTTGACGGCATTGAATTATTAAAGGCAGTTGAGATACGATTGAATAAAGCAGATGCAATAAAAAAATTCTTGCCAAAACAAAATCCGCAGCTTAATGATGTAAATTCTTTTATAAACAATGCGAAAGAATTTGGTGTTGTTTCGCTTACTTCAGATGAAAGAGAGTTGTATGATTATAAAAAAAAGCAAATGATCTATGCCGAAGGTCACAGACCAAAGGCAGTGTATTATATTAGGAGCGGTAAAGTAAAAATTTATAAAACGAATGAAGATGGAAAGGAATTAATTACTGATATTTTAACTGCCGGAGATTTTATGGGTTATGCGTACGTGCTTGAAAATATTGCGTACAAAGAAAGCGCTGAAGTACTGGAAGATGCAGAAATAATGACGATTCCAAAAGAAGATTTTTTATCATTAATTTCTGCAGATGCCCAAGTGGCAAAACAATTCATTAAATTAATTACGCATAATGTTTTGGAGAAAGAAGAAAGCTTGTTGAACCTTGCCTATAATTCATTAAGAAAAAAAGTTGCGTATCAAATAATTTCAATGTTAGATAAATTCAAAGATGAATCATTAACTAAAAAGGAAATTAAATTATCAAGGGAAAATCTTGCGCAGGCTTGTGGCATTGCGACTGAATCTTTAATAAGAACTTTGTCTGATTTTAAAACCGAAAAATTGATAGATATACAAGGCGGCGTTATAATTATTTTGAACGAAGAAAAATTGCGCAATTTGCCGTATTAAATATTATCAAAATGCCTGCTCAATTCTTCCGCTTCTGTATTTTGTTGTTGCAACGTCCAGTTGTTTGTTAACGAAGTTTCAACCCAAACATTGCCCGACTTTCGAAAAACTTCCGCCTTCAATCCAATCAAAGAAAAATCATGCTCTAACTCTGCAACCGTTTTATCTTTTTCGATATTGATTTCTGTTTTGCATAGTTCTTTTGCCTGGATTAAAGGCAGATGTAATGGGATAACTTCCTTTTTATATTGAGAATTATTAAGTGGCCTTTTATAAAATTCGATTTTTAAAAACGGGTAACAGGCTGTAAAAACTTTTTTCACATCTTCTGCAAGGCTGTCCTTTCCAATAAATAATTTCATGCTGCGAATAAATTTTATTGAAGTGTCATCACAGTTACAGGTGAATTAAAAATAAGTTGCTTTGATTCGCTCTTATGAAAGAATGTATGCTTCTTAGGGAAAGTTAGTATTATATCTATGTTATGCTTTTCGGCAAAATGTAAAGTACCGTGTTGAACGTTGTCATTATTTATAAAATGGAAATTCGGATTCAAATTTTTAAAGTATTCGTTTAATGTACATACTTCAACTGACTTGCTGTTGAATTTTTCATCAGCCTTATTTACATGCACTATATCAAGCGTTGCATTAAAACCTGTAACAATTGAAATGATTTTTTCAATAGGTAAATTGTCAATGTTTTTAAAATCGCTTGCAAGTAATATTTTATGAACGGGCTTAAATTTTTTGCCTTCAGGAACTACAATTACCGGGTATTTTAAATTTCTTGACAAATAAACTGTGATACTTTCAACAAAAAGCAGTTTCTGCAAACTTGCGCCATGCGTTGCCATAACAACTGCCAGCGGGTTTTTATATTCACATATTTTTATTAACTCATTTTCTATAATTCCAGGAACTTGCTTTGAATTTATTTTGATTTTATCTCTTGTTCTAATACTTAATTCTTGTTTAAGCTTGTAAAGTTTCTCCTCTGTATTTTCATCATAATTGGGCTTGGAAGAAAATGTTAAGGTAAGCGGCAACTTTTCGGCATGCAAAATTAAAAGGCTTGCATTTAAAGCCAATGCCATATCAGCGGCGTAATTCACTGCATTTAATGATATATCTGAAAAATCAGTAGGTGTGATTATCGTTTGCATATATAAAAATTGAACAATGAAATTATACTTGTATGCCTGCTGAAAATATGATGGCCGTCAACGCATGGTATGATTATTATCATCTCAAAGAAATTTTTATGAACATGGTTGTTGTCATTAAACGATATGATGCTTTTATAAAAACAAAAAATATGTTGGAAACTTAGATGCCACCATAACGCTGATGCCACTTATAAAATGCAAAAGAAAAATATTGAGGTATGAATGGCTGATCAGCTAATAAATTTTTTACAACTTCCTCTTCTGTTGCATCCTGTAAACTCCAGTTTGTTTTCTTTTCTTCGCCAACAGTGCTGCTGCTTTCTTTACTTAAATTTTTACCGCAAAGTGTTCCTGCTCTGTGTGCCGGGTAAAATGTTACATCTTCCTCCAACTTCATTAATTTGTCTCTTAATGAATGATACATTTGTTTAGCAAATTCAGTTCTTGTGGCTTGCATCTTACCGGCACTTTCTCTCAAGTCCGTCTGTCACAATCACCAATAAAAAGTGTATCACCGGTAAAAACAGCTTTTTGCTTTCCCTTATGTTCTAATAAAATACTGATACTATCCGGCGAATGACCCGGTGTATTAAGTGCGGTTAATT
>JBDUBY010000080.1:0-8500 GCA_040003735.1 Parafilimonas sp. | reverse complement strand
CATTTACAAACGCGGGAAACAACCATTCAAACGCTTGCTAAAACGCGGAGAAAAATTATTGCTTTTTGGAAATGAGCAGCTCTTTCTGCCAACCAATATATAAAGCGAAAATTAATTGCGAAATTCGCATCATGTTTACCGGCATCGTTGAAACCATTGGGAAGGTTGAAGCAATAGAATCAAACCAAAATAATCTTAGTTTCTGGATCGCGTCTACAATTTCAAATGAATTAAAGATTGATCAGAGCGTGAGCCATAATGGTGTTTGTTTAACCGTTGAAGAAATTTCAAACAATAAACACCGGGTAACTGCAATTGAAGAAACGCTTGGAAAAACAGATTTGCGCCACTGGAAAGCAGGCGATGAAATAAATATTGAACGTTGTATGCAACTGAATGCAAGGGTTGACGGTCATCTTGTGCAAGGCCACGTTGATGCCACGGCTTTTTGTATTGATGTGGAGGAGAAAATGGGGAGTTGGGAATACCGTTTCCAGTTTCCAGCTGAGTTTGCGCACCTGCTTATTGAAAAAGGTTCTGTGTGTATTAACGGTATTAGTTTAACAGCGTTTGATATAAAACTAAACAGTTTTAAAGTGGCAATCATTCCGTACACATATCAACATACCAACATGCACAATATTAAAAAAGGGAGCGTTGTAAATATTGAGTTTGATCTACTTGGAAAATATCTTGTACGCTTTCGTGAAGTGTTTATGCATTAATAAAATTAAGATGAACACGGATAAAACTTGCCATGAGCTCAGATCATGGATTGAAGAATGTAATCATAATATTAATGGCTTAGCCAAAATCATTTTAGCTAAAGCCGATCTTTTATGACAATTTCATATTCCGACCTGAAGGCAGTGGCAATACAAAACCTTACTTCGAACTCAAGTTATGGTCTTTGCAGCGTCTTAAATGTTACACTTTCGTGATACTATTTAAGTAGTATTAACATCCGTCGGCATAATGGCTTTCGTAAATTTGTGCAAACAATTTACATGAAACGTTTATCGGTTTTTTTATTTTGTGTGATAGCATTATCAGCTTGCGCACAAAACAATAAACTCAAAACAACAAGCGACCATCTTTCTGCAAATCAATTAAAGAATTACAGCGTAGCCACATTTGCCGCAGGCTGTTTTTGGCATGAAGAAGCCTTGTTTGAAAGTGTGAAAGGCGTTAAAGAAGCGATATCTGGTTACGCCGGTGGTACAACCGCGAATCCTAACTATGAAATGATAGAAACAGGAAACACGGGCCATGCAGAAACGGTGAATGTTTATTATGATCCGAAAGAAATAGGTTATGAAACATTAGTAAAAGTTTTCTTTGCCGGGCAAGATCCAACACAGGTAAATGGCCAGGGTCCGGATCATGGAACTCAATATCGTTCTATTGCTTTTTATCGCACGCCACAAGAAAAATCAATGATAGAAAATCAAATAAAAGCATTGGCTGCTTCAGGAAAATATAAAAGCCCGATTGCAGCACAGGTAATGCCGTTCACTAAATTTTGGGAAGCTGAAGATTATCATCAAAACTATATTGAACATAATCCGAACAGTAGTTATGTGCAATATGTTTCCGTTCCTGAAATAAAAGATTTTCAAAAACAATATCCGCAGTTGATAAAAACGGATCATGTATTTTAATTAATTATCGTTCTTTTAAACTGTATTTTCTTTGAGATGCGGATTTACTTTTTCAACAGGTTTTCCAACGCTGTTTCAATTGAAGGATATAGAAAACTAAAACCGGCTTTTTTAACCTTATCGTTATTAACGGTTGCACTTTTTAAAACTTCTACACTCATCTCACCAAGCATGGTTTTTAAAACAAAAGCCGGTACATGAACCGGTATAAAAAATTTGCTGCGCATTTGTTTGGCGAGCGTTAGCGTAAGCACTTTATTGCTTACGGCATTCGGTGCAACTGCATTATAAATTCCTGAAGTATTTTCGTTTTCAATAGCAAATAATAAAAGCCTGCATAAGTCATAAACATGTATCCAACTCATGATCTGTTTTCCATTACCTAATATTGAAGCAACACCAAACTTTAAAGGCTTTTTAAATTCTTCTAAAGCGCCGCCTTTTTTACTCAATACAATTCCAAATCTAAAAATACATAAGCGCTTATATAATTTTTCAACAGGCTGAATACTTTCTTCCCAAAGCTTGCAGGTAGTTCCAAGAAAATCGTTTGATGGTGGCTCATCTTCCTTAAAACCATTTTGTTTTGATGTGATGGTATCAGCGCCATACCAGCCAATAGCAGATGCACTTACAACAGCTTTTATTTTATTTGGAATTTCTTTTAAAGATTTTACTAATAATGCACCGCTTTTTGTGCGGCTTTCAACAATCTCTTTTTTGCGCTTATCGGTCCATCTTTTTTCTGCAACGTTTGCACCGGCCAGATGAATAATATAATCTGATTGAGCGATTGCATCTTTATCTATCTCACCTTTTTCAACATTCCATTTTGCAAAAGAAATATTTTCATTGGTTGATTTATGCTGCGTATCATCTCTTATTAAAACAATTATTTTATAACCTTTTTCAACTAAAAATTTTTGAAGATACGTGCCTATCATTCCTGTTCCGCCGGTTATTAAAATTGTTGCCATGAATAGTTTAATATCTTAACAATTTAATAAACAAACAGTTCTGTTTTCTAAAAATATTTAGCTTGAATTTTTAAAAAATAATTCTACATTAGTTCAACGATTCGCCCGTTTCGCAGAGCGGGAATTTCCTCACTTAAATTATAATCCCATGGTTGAAACAGAAATCTCACAGTTTACCAGGGAATGCAACGATTGGAGAGAAACTTTGCGTTCCCATCGTGATGAATTGCACCAGATGCAAACAACATTACAACAAGCGGTAAATCATCCTTTATCCAAAGAAGAACAAACAGAATTGGAACATCTTCAAAACCAGTTACTCATTCAGCTTATTAATATACACGATCTAAAACATGCGGTAAAACTGCACGACCGCAAGTTGTCACATGAAGTCTCGGGAAAAAGTGATACACAGTTTTCTGACAACGTTTTTGCATACCACGAAAATTTGAACGAAAATTATCATATACTTGAAGTTACCTTGAATGAATTGCGTACTGATCTGCACCATTTCGTTCAGGTAATGCATTAACTGCACTTTTATAAAAGAAGAGAATTCTTCTGATAATATTCAACTATTTGAATTCTAAAAAATGGTTTTGCACTTATAAAATGTAAGCTTGTAATTACAATCTTACGTCATGCAATTTTAAATTCAAATATTTTTTTATAACGATAAAAAATTTATGCCATGTCTGAATTTGATACCACACATGTAAAATCTATTGTCTTGCTCGGCCATGCCGGCTGCGGCAAGACAACATTAGCGGAATGCATGCTATATGAAGCTGGATTGACGACACGCCGCGGCTCTGTAGCAGAAAAAAATTCTGTTGGTGATTACCACGAGCTGGAACAGGAACGCGGCAATTCAATTTTTAGTAAACTCATGCATACAAAATGGCGTGGTTATAAAATAAATATTATTGATACGCCTGGTTATGATGATTTTGTTGGTGAAGTAATTTCTGCGCTTCGTGTTGCTGATACAGGTGTTATGTTACTGAATGCAGAAATGGGTGTGGAAGTAAGCACCGATATTATTTGGGAATACACAGAGCAATTTAAAACGCCAATGATTTTTGCCGTGAATAAACTGGACGATGATGATGCAGATTTTGACCGCACAGTTGCTGAAGCAAAAAATCATTTTGGAAATAAATTGCAGGTGGTACAATATCCGCGGCAACAAGGCGCAGGCTTTCATGAAATAATTGATGTGCTGCGTATGACTATGTATAAATTTAAAGACACCGGCGGCAAGCCTGAAAAACTTTCTATTCCTGATGAAGAAAGAGAAAAGGCAGATCAATTGCATCGGGAATTGGTAGAATCAATTGCAAGTAATGATGAAGGCTTAATGGAAAAATATTTTGATAAAGGAGAATTGGATGAAGATGAAATGAAAGTAGGATTAAAAAAAGCCATGATCAATCATGATATATTTCCATTGTTCTGTTTAAGCGCAGAACGCAATATGGGCAGCGGAAGATTGATGGGTTTTATTGATAATGTTTGCCCCAGTGCAAATGAAATGCCGCCGCAAAAAACAATTAAAGGTGAAGATGTTCCATGCACTGAAAATGCGCCGGCTTGTATGTTTATTTATAAAACGGTAAGTGAGCCGCATGTTGGCGAATTATCTTTTTTTAAAGTGTTTTCAGGTTGCATAAAAAGTGGAATGGAACTGGAAAATGAAAGCACAAATGTTTCTGAAAAAATAAATCAGTTATTTTTAGTAGAAGGTAATAAACGTACATCCGTAAATGAATTATGTGCTGGTGATATTGGCGCAACACTCAAACTAAAAAACACGCATGTAAATAATACACTTCATGCAAAAGGAAAAAGTATTGAATTAAATCCGATTGAATTTCCGCCACCAAATATGACGGTTGCTGTAGAAGGAGTTAGAAAAGGAGAAGAAGAAAAATTATCTCTGGCATTACATCAATTAAGAGAAGAAGATCCAACATTACTTGTTGAATTTTCGCCTGAATTAAAACAAATATTAATTCACTGCCAGGGCGATATGCATTTGGCCGTTGCTAAATGGAAAATTGAACACAATTTTAAACTTGATATAAAATTCGAAAAGCCACATATTCCATATCGCGAAACAATACGTAAAGAGGCTGAAGCAAGTTACCGGCATAAAAAACAAAGCGGCGGCGCAGGTCAGTTTGGTGAAGTATATATGCGCATTGAACCATGGCATGAAGGTATGGCAGAGCCACATGGTTTAAATATACGTGGCCGCGAAACGCATGATTTGGATTGGGGTGGAAAACTTATATTTTATAATTGTATTGTTGGCGGTGCAATTGACACGCGTTTTCTTCCATCAATCTTAAAAGGTGTGATGGAAAAAATGCATAATGGTCCGCTTACGGGTTCTTATGCACGCGATATTCGTGTGTGTGTATATGATGGAAAAATGCATCCTGTTGATAGTAACGATATCTCATTTAAAATTGCAGGATTGCAGGCATTTCGACAAGCATTTAAAGATGCCGATCCTCAAATTCTTGAACCTGTTTATAAAGTAGAAGTGTTGTGCCCGGATGATTTAACAGGTGCTGTTATGGGTGATCTGCAAACACGCCGTGCAATAGTTGAAGGCATAGATGCTGAAGGCCATTTTCAAAAAATTATAGCTAAAGTTCCGCTGGCAGAAATGGATGGTTATTCTTCATCATTGCGTTCATTAACACAAGGCCGTTCAAAATTCAGGAGTGGCTTTTTTGAATATGCGCCAGTGCCTTATGAACTTCAAAGAAAGCTGATGGATGAATATAGCAAAGCATCAAAAGAAGAGTTTGCATAGAATGATTTAGTTTATAATTTAAAGCTGCTTTACAAGCAGCTTTTTTGTTTTTATGAGTCCGGCTTTTGTATTTATGGCATCACGGTTGCGTCGCACACTTGTACAATATTTCATTGTTCAACTAATTCAATACAACAGGAATTATGGTACAATTATGGCGAATTTTTATTGCATAATTTTTTGAACAATTTTTATTTCATCTCTAACAATACTATCGATAATTTCAAACTCATCTGTAATATTTTTTAGATCACGAAGATTAACACGCGTTTCGGTTTGTGCATCTTTAATTCCTGCCTCAATTTCTTTTTGTCTTTGCTGTAAAAGCGTTTGAACTTTATTAGTAATTGGTGCATTTCGGTTTGAGATAGCTGTTTTAAGCGCTTCATTTTTCAATACACATTCTGTTCGTTTAAATTTATCATTTACATTGTTTATTAAAGCATCAAAATCTTTGGCATTTAAATTATCATCATACCTGTTTAACAAAGTTGATAATGATGCAATATGCGCAGTCAGCATATAACTGCTCGAAACAAACTGATGATAAAAAGCAATATGTTCATTCCTCCTTTTTTCTGAAAGTGTACGCTGAAAATTATCACTCAAATTAGCCAATGCAACAAATGCATCTTTTCGTGCAGGCTTATGTAAGGCTTCATTTTTTGTTGATGATTTTAATAATGCTGTCACCGCATTAAAGTATTTTTTATTTGCTGCTATTAATTTAGAAATCAATTCTTTCGTTTGCTCGTGTTCCCAAACAGGAAAAACCGTAAGTGAAATAATGAAAGCAATAGCACAGGCAATTACAGTATCAATCAACCTGTCTTCAATAACAACTGTAAAATTTGAGTTGTTTAAAAAATGAAAACTTATCAATACATAAATTGTAATACAAACGCAGCTTACATAATAATTCACTTTTAATAAACTATAAGCAATTACCATTGCGCATATCAATATCAAAAATTCAAGTGTATTATTTTTTATAAAGTATAAAAACGTAAAGCCTAAAGCAACGCCTGTAATTGTACCAAGCAAACGTTGTTTATTGCGTGTTCTTGAAATACTGTAGGCGGGTTTTAAAATAATAACAATTGTCATTAATATCCAATAACCATGACCGAGTGGAAAGAAAAATGAAACCGCATATCCAACTAATAATGCAATGGTAACTCTTAATGCATGGTTAAACTGGCTTGATTTAAATGTAATATTTTCAAGCAGCAAAGCCGGAGAAATTTCATTTGATTTAATTTTCGGTTCTTCATCTGCATTGCGTTTGTATTGCCGCGTTGACATTTTTTCATAGCCTGAAAAATGATGTAATCTTTTAATTCTTTCACCAACATCCTGCAACGCATAAATTATTTGCCTCATTTTAATAAAAGATGTAAGCGTGTTTTTATTAAGATGTTTTTTTCTTTCTACAATAAAAGAATTAAAAAGCTGTTGCAAAATTTTATCAATGTCAATATGCGAGTGCGAATGTTGATTGAATTGAACTGCATAACCAATAGCATTTAACTCAGTGCTAAAATCGTGTAGCGTTTGCTGAATGTTTGATAGCAATTCTGAATCGTTGAACTGTTTATACAGATCTGAATAATCCTGTTGTAATGAAATTAATTGTTCAAGCAAATCAATGCTATCTAAAAACATCATCATAATAATTCTGCCTTTCACCGTGGTATCAGCGATCATTTCGCGTGTGCTTAACAGCATTTCCCGTAAACTATCCTGCCCCTGTTGAATGGTTATTTGCTGTTGTCTTAAACGGCTGAACAAATAATCATCATCATGTTTTGTTTTGAATAACCCTGAAAGTGTTTCTATATAATCAGAAATGGTGCGCAGGCTTTCACCTAATTGCAATTGTAAGTAACGATAGGGCCTTAAGCGATGCAGTACCAAACTCATGATGAAATAACATGCACCGCCTGCAGTAAATAGCAATCCGTTGAACCATACACTTCCAAAACTTGCTTTACTGTCAATATTGAAAATAAAAACCAGCAATGCAATTAACCCAACAGAGTTTGCACGGTTACCATAAATACCGATCAACGAAAAAAACATTCCAAACAAAACAATAAACAGTGTTATAAAAACAGGATTATGGTTTAATGAAATTGTAATTATAACTACCAAAAAATTAATACAAATGCTTGCTAATATTGTATTGCGGCGATGTTGAAAAGGGCCGGGGCTATCTGTTGAACCAACTACAAGCGCACCTAACGGAATGGCCGTCATTAAACTTAAAACATTATAATGATATAAGATGAGCGCAGGAATTATTGCAGCAGCAGTAATTCTTAAACCAGTAAAAAGATACTGGCTGAAAAATATTTTTTTAAATGTATGCTGGTAATCCATGCGGATGCAAAATTAAGGCTCGAAAGTGAGCAATGCAGGATGTATGATGTAAGCAAATGTTTACGCAAAAACGATAACTTTTTAATCAATAAAATTAAGTTCATTAAATTTGCGCCCGCAATGCAAATAGAAATATTAAAATCGAAAATTCACCGCGCTGTAATTACAGAAGCAAACCTGCAATACGTTGGCAGTTTAACGCTGGATGAAGACCTGATGGATGCAGCCAATATAATAGAGAACGAAAAAATAACAGTGGTGAATGTAAATAATGGTTCCAGAATTGAAACCTATATTATAAAAGGTAAACGCGGCAGCGGCACTGTTTGCTTAAACGGCCCGGCGGCAAGGCAAGGCGCCGTTGGCGATATAATAATTGTAATTGCTTATGCCAGTATGGATTTTGAAGAAGCCAAAACTTTTAAACCCTGGTTAGTGTTTCCAAAAGAAGGAAATAAGTTGTAGTAGTATTTTGTTGCTATGAAAAAATATTGCACAAGGGAGTGACACAACCGTGCTCAATTGAAATAATGTAGCTGGTAACATAAAATCATTTCTCCATCGCTTTCATATACGTTGCCAAATCTTTATCACCGCGTCCGCTTAAACAAATTATAGTAACATCATTTGGTTTAAATTTCATTTGATGCAAA
>JBDUBY010000098.1:0-8501 GCA_040003735.1 Parafilimonas sp. | reverse complement strand
TATATGTTGCGCAATGGGCATCAGGCAAAGTATATCCATACAAATTAAAAAGAGTGTAAACAGACCTCATCTCAACCCTTCTCCAAAAGAGAAGGGCAAGAAAATACATACATGAAGCTGAAGAATATTTTCGCAACTGCACTTATACCTCTCAATATTTTACTATTATTTTTTTTGATTTTCAGCGATCAGCTTATTATACCAACATGGTTACAGGTATTGGGTCGCATGCATCCTGTAATATTACATTTCCCAATTGTATTAGTGCTTATATATTTTGTAGTTGTTCTGCTCGTTCCAAAAAAAAACATATCAGAACATTGGTATATTGAATTATCAGAATGGATATTACTTGCTGCTGCAATTACTGCAGTATTTACTGCTTTGATGGGAATATTTTTATCAAAAGAGACAGGCTATGATGCAGACAGTATCACTGCACATAAATATTTAGGTTCAATCATTTCATTGCTTCTTTTCATCATTTATTTCAGTCGCAATTTTTTAAAACAACAACAATTATTATTTAAATTATCAGCTGCATGTGCGGCATTTATTATTATTTGGGCTGGACACCTTGGAGGAGATATTACACATGGCGAAAATTTTGTGCTGGCACCTGTTACACCTTCACACATAAAACCACAGGTGGGTTTTAATGACGCATTTATTTATGCTGATCTTGTTGAGCCAATACTTGAATCAAAATGTATGGGTTGCCATAACAACAGTAAAGCAAAAGGCGAACTGGTGATGGAAACAAAAGAACTTTTAATAAAAGGTGGAAAAAATGGTAAGCTTTGGGATACAGCAAAATCCGATCTTGGTTTACTGATGCGCCGCATTCATTTGCCTTTAGAAGAAAAAGAACACATGCCTCCATCTGGTAAACCACAATTAACCGATGAGGAAGAAGCTATTTTATATGAATGGATAAGAGAAGGTTCAGTGTTTGATAAACAAGTGATTGATTTGCCGGTAATAGATACATTGCGCATACTCGCATCAAAGGTTTTAAAACAATCTTCAGAGGAAGTATATGATTTTGCTGCCGCTGATGAAAAACAAATCAACAAGCTCAGCAATAATAATCGTGTGATTACACCTTTGGCAATGCAGTCTCCGGCGTTGGTTCTAAACTTTTATAATAAACCTTTTTACAGTAGTAAACAATTAGAGGAATTACAACCTTTAGCCACACAAATTGTTGAGCTCAATTTGGAGAACATGCCTGTTTCAGATAATGACATAAAAACAATTGCACAGTTCAAAAATTTGAGAAGACTTAATTTGAATTTTACTACAATAACGGGCAGTACATTAGATCAATTAAAAGATCTTCTATTCTTAAAAAGCTTGTCATTATCAGGAACGCCTGTAAAGCCTTCGCAACTAACAGCACTTACATCATTGCCTAAATTAAGAGCTGTGTATTTATGGAATACAAATGTTGACAGCAAAGATGTTCCATCACTTGAAGAAAAAAATAAAAACATTACTTATCAAACAGGATTTAAAGGCGACAGCACCATTTTAAAACTTACACCACCTATTCTTGAAAATGAAGATTTTGTTATAACAGAATCAACACCGCTCAAACTAAAACATTATATAAAAGGAACGGTAATAAGATACACGCTTGATGATAAAGATCCTGACAGTTTATCATCGCCTGTATATAACAAGAACATTCATATCAATTCAGACCTTAATTTAAAAGCAAAGGCGTTTAAACCAGGTTGGATAAGCAGCGATATAATAGAGCAACATTTTTTTAAAGGCAATTATCATGTTGATAGCGCAATATTGCTTTCAAAAGTTGATGATAAATTCAAGGCTGATGGCGCTAAAACTATTATTGATGGTGAGAAAAGTGATATGAATTTTGCAAGTGGAAAATGGATTGGCTATAGAGAAAAACCAATGGAGGTAATGTTATTATTTAATAAGCCGATTGAAGCAAGCAGTATAATATTGAGCATGCTGCAACAAATAGGCGCATATATTTTTCCGCCTGCACAAGTTGAAGTTTGGGGAGGCAATAATAGAAACAATTTAAAATTGTTAAGCAAAATAAATCCTGAGCAACCAAATGAAAAATCGGGACAGGAAAATCTTGCAGTTAAATGCAGTTTTAATAAAACATCAGTATCATATATTAAACTTTTGGTAACACCTGTAAAAAGTTTGCCTGTATGGCATGCAGGTAAAGGTGAAAAAGCATGGGTGTTTGTTGATGAAATTTTTGTAAATTAAATTAAGCTTATACACTTTATCATATTTAAAGTGCAATGCTTTTATCATACATGAAGAAAAGCATTGCAAAAAATAATTACAACAATACTGGTATTTTTGCCACCTTCTTTTTCTGTTCCATTTCTAATGGAAGCGTTTCTATAATGATTTGTTTTAAGATACTAATTAACCTTGTTTTCGTAAACGTTTTTAAAGTAACCAGGCTTATCTCCCGCACAGGTGCAGGTTTTTTAAAATACCGCAACATATTCTTTTTTGCGTTGGTCATATCATATGTAGCAAGTTCTGGAAGCAGTGTAATGCCACCATTTTTATCTACAAAATGTTTAAGCGTTTCAATACTGCCGGCAGCATAATCAAAATGCTTTTCTATTGAGGCATCCTTTTGCAGCGCACAAAGATTCATTACCTGGTTTCGCAGGCAATGGCCTTCTTCCAGTAACCACATATTGTGTACATCAATATCACCGGGCAACAAATATTTTTTATTAAACAATTTTTCTTTACGCGATACATACGCAACAAATTCTTCATTAAATAAAAACATTTCTTTCAATTCAGGAATGTTGAGCGGCGTTGCCATGATGCCTGCATCAAGTGATCCGTTCTTAAGTTCTCGTACAATATTTTCCGTGGTGAGTTCATGTATGCTCAAACGCACCTGCGGATATTTCTTTATAAATACCTGCAGAAACTGTGGTAAAAGATAGGGTGCTAACGTAGGTATAATTCCTATTTTAAGCGTGCCGGCCACAATGTTTTTTTCTTGTTGAATAAGCTGTTGCATCATGCGCGCTTCAGACAATATTTTTTTAGCCTGTTCAATTACTATTTGTCCTGTTGCTGTTGTAGTAACAGGATTGGTACGGATAAAAATTTGTACGCCAAGTTCTTCTTCCAACTTCTGCACCTGCATGCTGAGCGATGGCTGAGTAATATGGCAATTTGAAGCAGCCTTTGCAAAATGTTTTAATGCATCTAATGCTATAACGTATTCTAACTGAATTAATGTCATAATAGGTTTAAACTATTGAAGTATAAAATTAATTGATTGAAATTATATCTTAAATGTTATATGTTTGTCTGCTAAGTTTACAATTCTAAAATTTTAAATAAAGTATACAATGGAAAAAGATTCTAACGGCATCAATAAATGCCCGGTTCATAATGGTAATATGGAACACAATGTTGGCGGTGGCGGCACTAAAAATCGTGACTGGTGGCCCAACCAGTTAAAGCTGAACATCCTGCGCCAGCACTCATCTTTATCCAATCCGATGGAAGAAGATTTCAATTATGCCGAAGCTTTTAAAAGCCTTAACCTTGAAGCTTTAAAGCAAGATCTGAATGTGCTTATGACAGACTCACAAGATTGGTGGCCGGCAGATTTTGGTCATTATGGTCCGCTGTTTATTCGCATGGCATGGCATAGCGCAGGCACTTATCGCGTTGGTGATGGCCGTGGTGGGGCGGGAGCAGGGCAACAGCGTTTTGCGCCACTTAATAGCTGGCCGGATAATGTAAGTCTTGATAAAGCCCGAAGGCTGCTTTGGCCCATCAAACAAAAATATGGCAACAAAATATCATGGGCTGATCTGATGATTCTTACAGGTAATGTTGCACTTGAATCTATGGGCTTTAAAACATTTGGTTTTGCCGGCGGCCGTGCCGATGTATGGGAACCGCAGGAAGATGTGTATTGGGGCGCAGAAACTACGTGGCTGGGTAACGACAAGCGGTATGCGGATGGCACTAAAGGCGTCATCGAGAATCATGGTGTGGTATCATCAGACGAGAATCCTGGTCGTCATATTCATTCACGCACCCTGGAAAATCCTTTAGCTGCGGCGCATATGGGTTTGATTTATGTAAATCCTGAAGGCCCTGATGGTAATCCTGATCCGCTTGCAGCAGCAAAAGACATCCGGGAAACATTTGGCCGTATGGCAATGAATGATGAAGAAACAGTAGCACTGATTGCGGGCGGACACAGTTTTGGAAAAACGCATGGCGCTGCTTCTTCAGAACATGTAGATAAAGAACCTGAAGCTGCTGGTATGGAAGCGCAAGGCCTTGGCTGGAATAACAATTTTGGAAGCGGAAAAGGTGCTGACACAATTACAAGCGGTCTTGAAGTTACCTGGACAAAAACGCCAACTAAATGGAGTAATAATTTTTTTGAAAACCTCTTTGGTTTTGAATGGGAACTTACCAAAAGCCCCGGTGGTGCCCATCAATGGGTAGCTAAAAATGCAGAGCATATAATTCCTCATGCACATGATGCATCTAAGAGTCTTGCACCAACAATGCTTACTACAGATATTGCATTACGACTTGATCCTGTTTACGAAAAAATATCAAGACATTTTCTTGATAATCCGGAAGCATTTGCAGATGCTTTTGCACGTGCATGGTTTAAATTAACGCATCGTGATATGGGCCCGAAAGCTCGTTACTTAGGTTCTGAAGTACCGCAGGAAGAATTGCTTTGGCAGGATCCAATTCCTGCAGTTGATCATGGGTTGATTGATGAGAATGATATCTCATCATTAAAAATGAAAATATTAGGATTGAATTTAAGTATATCTGAACTGGTGTCAACAGCCTGGGCTTCGGCATCAACTTTCCGAGGATCAGATAAACGCGGTGGTGCTAATGGCGCACGTATTCGTCTCGCTCCTCAAAAGGATTGGAAGATGAATAATTCTGTTCAGTTAAAGAAAGTACTGAATACACTTGAAGGCATTCAAAAAGAATTCAATGGTGCACAAGTAAATGGCAAAAAAGTTTCATTAGCAGATTTGATCGTATTGGCCGGTTGTGCTGCTATTGAAAAAGCAGCTAAAGATGCAGGACATGATATTACTGTTCCTTTTATTGCTGGCCGTATGGATGCTTCGCAAGAACAAACCGATGTAGAATCATTATCTTTTTTAGAAACTGCAGCTGATGGTTTTCGTAACTATCGCAAAGCAGAATTTCCTGTATCTACTGAAGAATTGCTGATAGATAAAGCGCAGCTGCTTACGCTTACAGCACCTGAATTAACTGTTTTAGTTGGTGGTATGCGTGTATTAGATACAAATTTTGATAATTCCAAACATGGTGTCTTCACACAACAGCTTGGAAAACTTACAAATGACTTTTTTATAAACTTGCTTGACATGAATACAGCCTGGAAAGCTACTTCTGATGACAAGGAATTATATATAGGAAATGATCGTGCAACAGGTCAACCTAAATGGACTGCTACCCGTGCTGATCTTGTGTTTGGCTCTAATTCAGAATTGAGAGCTATCGCTGAAGTATATGCAAGCGCAGATGCACAAGATAAATTTGTGAAAGATTTTATATCAGCCTGGAATAAAGTTATGAACTTGGACAGATTTGATATAGCCTGAGTTGTAAAATATAATGAATAAAAAAAGTGGCCATGAAATTGGCTGCTTTTTTATTTGTGCTTCTTTGTGCTTATAGATATAGTTGCTGCAAAAGATTTTTCACACAAGATGCGCGCATGCAGATAATAAAACAAAAACTCAGTACAGAAAAACTTCTTTCATTGTTATAGTATGGCTGAATTGTTTAATGGCACAAAATTGGATTTGTTGCATAAGAATGATTTAAAACAATAAATAAAAAGTCATGAGTACAAAAAAATTAGTGGCAAAAGCGCAGCAAACAATTAATGCACCTGCAAGCGAAGTTTGGGATGCTTTAATCGATCCAAAAAAAATTAAAGAATACATGTTCGGAGCAACAGTTACATCAGACTGGAAAAAAGGAAGCCCGATAACATGGAAGGGTGAAATGAATGGAAAAAAATATGAAGATAAAGGTGTGATACTGGAAATTAAACCAAAAGAAAAATTGCAGTATAGCCATTACAGTCCAATGTCCGGAAAACCTGATGCGCCGGAAAATTATCACACTGTAACTATTGAATTATCTGATAAAAACAATAAAACAGAAGTTGTGTTAACGCAGGATAAAAATGGTTCTGAAAAAGAACAGCAGGAATCACAGAAAAACTGGAAAGCAATGCTCGAAGGTTTGAAAAAAGTAATTGAAAAATGAATATATTTAAAGTTAACGGTTGATGAATACATCAACCGTTTTTTATGCGATACTAATCTTTAAGTTTTTTCTGATTTGTATCCGTTTTTTCATTTTTTTTGACGTGCTTTATTTTTTCTGAAAATGTTATATATAACTAATCCTGCGCCGGAAAAAAATATAGCTATAAGCGGACCGTAAGTATCGGATACGATGTCTCCAACAATTAATCCTAATGCAGCGCCGCCGCCAATAATGCCCACCTGTAACCAAAAATCATTGTTGGCAAGATTTGGATCCATTCCTTTTTCAATTAAAGCTAAACGTTCTTTATTTTTTGAACTGATGTACAAATAAAAAATACCGAAAACAGTAAGCAATACCAATATAGTTAACAATACAAAAATGAATGAACCTGTAAATGAATTTTCCATATATTTTATTTTTAAATTCTGACACTGGCTTTAAATAAAAGGTTACAATAACTATAGTTTTTATTTTGTAACCTTACTGCTTGAATAATTGTCTTACCTGTTGTGAATAATATACCGGATAATGAAATAATTAATGATATTAAAGCCGGTAATATTGTTGCTTATAATGTACTTGTTAATAAGTATAAAAACATGGTTTTCACATTGGCATATAATATTATTCTTAACAGGGAAGATGCAGAAGAATTATCGCAGGATGTATTCGTAAAAGCATTTAAATCTTTATCATCGTTTAAAGGTGATGCTAAATTTTCAACCTGGCTTTACCGCATTGTTGTAAATACTTCTTTAAACAAAAAGAAATTAAAAAAACCTGTTACTTTCCTGTCTGAACCGGAATTGTTACTTAAAAGTGAGACTGAATTAATTTATTTATTGAAGCAACATGAAACAAATGATATAAAGAGGTTTGTACAGGCAGCAATACATTTTTTAAAAGAAGATGAACGTTTATGTATAACTATGTTTTACATAAACGAATTATCAGTGAATGAAATAAATGAACTTACTGGCATCACGGTTGCTAATGTAAAAGTGCTGTTGCATCGCGGAAGGAATAATTTATATCACCATCTTAAAATGATGTTGAAAAAAGAATTGAAAGATATAATCTAAAGTTATGATTGAAGATAAAGATTTAAAAAAATTATTAGAAGATTATGCTGTTGAAGAACCTTCAATCAATTTCAATAATTTAATAATGCAACGCATTGAAAAATTGCAGCAGAAACTCTTGCTAAATGCACAGCTGCTTAAAATATTGATGCTTGTGTTTGTGATTTCGTTCATTTTAATAATGATCGCTTCATTAAGTAAGCCAATTCAATTACCATTCAGCATTTCTATAGCATCCGGAATGTATCATCAATTATTTGCTTTTATTATTGTATTCTGGATAATGATGTTATGTAATATGCTTTGGAACAGAAAATATTCTTATTAAAAAGCAACCTCTATTCTTTTAAGATAGATTATATAAATTCATACTTACTGCAACAATCTTATCGTTCCGGGCGACTTTCTTTTTTATTGTTGATTGAAGATCGAATGTTGTTTAAACTTATTGATAAAATAGCATTTTATAATGTTACACCAACTTCATATTAACCGGGTCCCATTTAATAATTTTCTTTTGAAAGAAACTTTCGTTGCAGGATAAAGCAGGTGCTGCTGCCCTGAAACCAAATGTTGCATCTTCTACCACAGGCTTGCCTGTTCTGATTGAATCAAAGAAATTAGTAAAATGATCTAAGTGATCGCTATAACCTGCAGGTGCTTTAAAAATAATATCATCTTTAACTGGCTTTTTCTTTTGCGCCTCTGTCCATTTTGCATCGTATTCTTTCTGCATTTCGTCCCGCATAGTTTTAGAAAAAGTGAACAACGAATCGTAACCTCCAAAGCCAGGAGCTTCGGGCATCAGACTATGTTTGATAGTAAGATCATTTCCTTTTACAATTATCAAACCTTCGGAGCCTACAAACTGGATCAATTCTTCACCACCTGTGCCACTGATAAAATTTACCTGCAAGGTTAGCTGAAACGCCGGATGCTCAGGCGTGTCAACATATTGCATTACACCAGACATAACATCGGGCATGTTGCGGCCATCTTTCCAATAACTAAACTGGCCCGTGCTGTAAATAGTTTCAGGACCTTTTGAATTGGTAATAAAATGCGTTCCACTTAATAGAT
>JBDUBY010000242.1:0-2545 GCA_040003735.1 Parafilimonas sp. | reverse complement strand
AATTGTTGAATAAGTCTATTGTGCATACTTTTTATCATAACAGTTGTTTTAATAAATAGAGACTGGCAATTTTAGATATGAAATAATAAATGAGATTTATGTGGTTTATTGAGGCTCAAAAGAAAAAGAAAACAATATACAATTATCATGTATCGTTGGCATAGCAAATCATTTTAAGCAATTTTTAGTTTAGTACAAATGGCAGTTCTGTAACCGATTACGAACTAAGACATCATTATCCTGCATTTTCGCTGCATTCTTTCTCTTTAATAAAAAAATAAATTTGCAGGTAATAGTACATTTATTCTACTAAAGTAAGGGTTTTTTTTAAAAAGCAATCGGTTGCATAACTTTTTTTTTAAACTTAGTCTATATTTATGGGCTAATTTTTTGCAAAAAGTGAAAACAGAAAAGGAAATTACTATTTACGATATCGCCAGGCAGATTGGCGTATCGCCAGCAACAGTAAGCAGAGCGCTTAACGATAGCCCTTCTATCAGCATAGCTACCCGTAAGAAAATCAAGGCATTAGCTGAAAAATTAGGATACCGCCATAATACATTTGCCAGCAGCCTCCGTTTGCAAAAAACACATACTATAGGTGTTATTTTACACGAACTAAATAGCCAGTTTATTACCTCGGTTTTAGCAGGTATAGAAAAAATCGCAACAGAGGCCAAGTATAATCTTATAATTGTTCACTCCGCTGAAAATGCAGTTACCGAAAGTACCAATGCCCGCAATCTTTTTCACAAACGTGTTGACGGCGTTGTTGCTTCACTCTCATTTGATACAGAAGACCTGTCACATTTCAAACAGTTTCAAAGTAAAAATATACCGGTGGTTTTTTTTGACCGCGTTTTCGAAAATAGCGATGGCGCAAAAGTTATTATTAATAATTATCAAGCTGGTTATGATGCCACCACCCATTTGATTCAACAAGGTTGCAAGCGTATAGCACATATTACTTCCAGCCTTAAAAGAAATGTATATTCTGAAAGAAAAAGAGGTTATCGCCAGGCACTTGAGGACAATAAAATTAAATTTGATGAAAAGCTTGTAATCATTGACGGGCTTAAGGAAGAAGATGCTATAAGATCTGCAAAACGTTTCTTGGCTTTGAAACCTTTACCTGACGGCATCTTCATTACGAATGATTTTTGTGCTGCTGTGGTAATGCAGGCACTTAAAGACTCGGGAATACGTATACCGCAAGATGTAGCTGTTGTTGGATTTAACAACGATAGTATCGGCAAAGTTGTAAGTCCCAAACTAACAACAATAAATTATCCCGGCTTTGAAATGGGCCAAGTGGCTGCCCGTACTCTTATAAACCATTTGAAAGGTTTATGGGATATGAATCTCACCAACACTGTTATTATAAAATCAGAATTGATTGTTAGAGAATCTTCTTTAAAGAATGGAAAATAATATAATGATGAAGATATTTTACCTGCACTTAAACTCTTTCATGTAATCATTATTTACTGCAACAAGAATCAATTTCTCGTTATTAGAAGTAGTTATAAGCTTCATATCTTTTACATCGCCATCAACTTTAAATCCGCTGATATTATAAGGTATTGATTTGAAATTTTTATGCTGATCTCCTTTTAAAAAACATCCGTAAGATGCATCATACCTGCCCGTCATTACTTCTGTTTGATATTCATTACCGGCAAGTAAAATATCTTTTATTCCATCGCCATCCATATCAGCACAAACAATTGCATTCACCGGCGCAAATTGTGCTTCCTTAGGTAATATATGTTTAATGAATTTTCCATTGCCGATGTTTTCCAGCCAGCAACTTTGTGTTTCATCACAAGTTAAAATCTGCAAATTTTTATTATCAGTAAAAATTTTATCTTCTGTTGCTGTTGCGTAATCTTTATTCAACAAAAATTGTTTTTTAATTGATGGTACCTGTGCCGCCAACTGGTCTTTATTTATGGACGGAAATAATTTCCTTTTTCCATCTTCATCCTTAATATAATAAAACATAACCGGATCAATGCTGCCATTTTCATCAATGTCTTCCGCATATAATTTCATTGGATATTTTGCAGTTGTATGATAAGCACAATTCAAACCCAAATTACCTGCAACTAAATCAATATCGCCATCGCCATCAACATCTGTTGCAACAAGGCTACGCCACAAACCATCCATATTTTGCAAGCCTGTTGTTGATGTAATTTCATTCAATTTCTTTCCATCATTTTTAAAAAAACGTATCGGCATATATTCACCTGCAATTATTAAATCAGGATGTTTATCGTTATCCATATCTGCCCATTGCGCTGCAGTTACCATTCCTGCTTTTGATAAAGCCGGGCAAACTTTATTGGTTACATCAGCAAAAACTCCTTTATTGTTTTGCAGCAAATAACTGTTGGGTGATGTTGGATATTGTTTTGAAACCCGTCCGCCAATAAAAACATCTAAATTTCCATCACCATTATAATCTGCAACAGCAACACAACCTGCAATCGTTTTCACGTTTGGTGGAATTGCATTTGGGCTTAATGTAAAATTTCCTTTG
>JBDUBY010000330.1:0-2556 GCA_040003735.1 Parafilimonas sp. | reverse complement strand
CTAATGCTTTTAGCACACGTTGCGCTTTACCTAAACTATATGCAATGATGATGCTTGCTTTGTTTAAAGCTTTATTGGCAAGTATCCAGTTGCGCATGTTTTCAAAAATAATTTCCTGGTCCTTCCATGTATAAATAGGTAAACCAAATGTTGATTCTGTTATAAATGCATTGCATTTTACAGGTTCAAATTCTCCGCTTATGCCATCGTTCGCAACTTTATAATCGCCGCTTACAACCCATACTTCATTATTATATTCAATACGTATTTGTGATGAACCAATTATATGACCTGCAGGATGCAAAGACAATTTTACGCCATTGATAGTTTTTGTTTGATTCCATTCCAATGTTTCATAAATATTATCGCCTAAACGCGCCTGCAATAAAGGTTTGGTAAAAGTGTGGCATAAATAATATTTGCTTCCCCATTTTGCATGATCGCTGTGCGCGTGTGTGATTACAGCATAATCAACCGGCTTCCATGGATCAATATAAAAATTGCCGACGCGGCAAAACAAACCTTTATCTGTAAACTCAATTAATTGCATGAATAACTAATGTAAACAAAAATGTTTCCAAGATTATTTGCGCACCAGAGCAAATGAGTAAACAGAGAATATAAAACAAACGTGTTATATTTTATAAAATTCAATTCAGTGAATTCTGTTTTCTCTGGTGCGATACAACAATACAAATACACTGTAATCAAAATTCTATAGAGTAACAAAACTTGTAATTATTTTCTGCCTGCAGGCTTTATCTTAATTTCAAGTTCCTTAAAAAAATTTAATGGCTTTGGATGAATTTGAAGATTTGCAAAAACAGGTAGATGATTTAGCACAACAGCTTCAGCAATCACAAGCACAACTATCTCAGCTTCGTGAAAAACTAAATGCTGCAAAAGCAAGTAATAATTTTAATGAGAAAACAGTTGATAAAAGCGAAACAAAATTTGCAGTTTCATCAAATACAAAAAAACGCTCTGGTTTAATTTTTGAACATAGTGCGCTTGAAAATTTTATCGGTTTAAAAATTATTAATCTTGTTGGTATTATTGTTTTGCTGATTGGTATTTCCATTGGTGTTAAATATGCAATTGATAAAAACTTGATAACGCCTTTTGCAAGAATTATTCTTGCTTATGCTGTAAGTGCCGCGTTATTTATTCTTTCACTCATTCTCAAAAAAAAGTATGAAGGTTTTAGCGCGATATTATTCAGCGGCGCAATGGCTTCAGCTTATTTTACTACGTATGGCGCGTTTACTTATTACAATCTATTTTCTCAAACACTATGTTTTATAATTATGGCGTTGATTGCAATTTATACTGCAGTGCAATCGCTCAAATATAACAGGCAGCAGATTGCTGTTCCTGGTATGGTTGGCGCGTATGCGATACCGCTTTTAATAAGTTCCAATCACGAGAATTATATTCTGCTCTTCAGTTATATTTTGGTAATGAACCTGGGTATTTTATTTATCTCCTTTAAACGTTCCTGGAAGATTTTAAACCTGCTCGCACTTGTAATTACATGGAGTTTTTTTAACGGCTGGCTTTTTATTAAATATAATAATGCAGATAGATTTTATGCGCTGTTGTTCATGATTATTTATTATGTTTTGTTTTTATTGATTGATTTTGCATTCAGCATAACAAAAAAAATTCGGTTAAATAATCAGCAGTTTTTACATATGCTGATAAATGATTTCGCGCTGTATATTTCTTTGATTTCTATTTTTAATGCATCTTCATCTGACGCACTTGCTGCAACAGTTTCGGGCGCATGTTCCATCTTATTTCTTGCAATGGCAATTGCCGGAGATAAATTTTTTCATGAAGAAAAAATACTTAACCGCATTCATTATACAGAAGCACTTATTTTAATTATTTTATTTATAAGTCTTAAATGGAGCGGCTTAACAATAACAATGCTCTGGATGTTAATTGCGGTAATTGTTTTTGCGCTTGGCATTGCTACTAAAATAACGTGGCCGAGGCTTGCAGCAATTATATTAATCGGCGTTACACTTTTAAAATTAATATTGCTTGATAGTATGTCATTCACTTCCGTGCAAAAAATTATTGCTTATATAACTATTGGAACGTTGTTGTTAATTCTATCTTTTTTTTATCAGAAATTTAAACAGGTTTTATTTAATGATGATGAAGAGGAAAAGTATGATAAATAATTTTACAAAAGCAACACTAAACTCCCGTATAATTCTGCGGCGTTATTGCTTTTAATTCTTTTTTGATATCATCACTAACATCAAGCTTCTCAATAAAATTATGTATTGATTTTTTATCAATGGCAGCATTTCCGCGAGTCAATGCTTTCAATGCTTCATACGGATTTGGATAATTTTCTCTTCGCAAAATTGTTTGGATTGCTTCCGCAACAACTGCCCAGTTCTTTTCCAAATCTTCATTCAACTTATTTTCATTCAGTAACAGTTTGTCCAAACCTTTTTCTATTGAGCGAAGCGAAATAAAAGTATGCGCCATCGGCACGCCAAGATTTCTTAAAACAGTTGAATCAGTCAAATCTCTTTG
>JBDUBY010000068.1:0-2557 GCA_040003735.1 Parafilimonas sp. | reverse complement strand
TTGCCACCATTCGTGCAGCCGAAGGAAAATTATATAGATATCCACTCTGCATAAGATTAATCAAATAAAACTTCCGGGTTTTGATTATGCTGCGTGTTTGATGAGTTGTTTATACAATAATGTTTTGCCTACATTTACCTGCATGAAGGAAAAGCAAAAACTTTCATTATTCGATATTACCATGATCGTGGTTGGGCTGGTAATTGGTATGGGAATTTTTCGCACTGCGAAAGATGCAGCCGCTTCTTCATCATCACCTGCGTTTTATTTTTCAGTATGGATATTAGGCGGGTTAATTGCATTATGCGGCGCACTTACATATGCAGAAATCGGTTCACGTTATCCAATAACAGGAGGTTATTATAAAATCTTTGCGGTTTGTTATCATCCTTCATTAGCGTTTGGCATTAATTGCATTATTCTTATTTCAAATGCGGCATCACTTGCCGGTGTTGCGCTCATTGGCAGCGAATATATTGCGCCGCTTATTTTTCAAAATCCATCTTCATTAAACGAATCACTGATTGCTATTTCCGCAATCATTTTATTTTATGGAGTTAATCTTATGGGTTTGCGCATGAGCTCGAAAACACAAAATGTTTTAATGATTATTAAAATGAGTATGATACTTGTTTTGATTGCAGCTTTATTTTTTCCGCAGCTATATAATATCAATGCACACATAATTACTTCAACAGAAAGTTTTGCATCAGCACAAAATATTCTATTATTTGGCGTGGCATTAAAGGCTGCATCATTTACTTATGGGGGTTACCAGCAAACAATAAATTTTGGCGAAGAAGTTCAAAACCCAAAAAGAAATTTACCACGCGGAATTATTGCCGGCATCTTCATTATTATTGCTTTATACCTCAGCGTAAATTATTCTTATTATAAAATCATTGGTTTTGATGAACTGAAAACTACAAAAGGCATCGCAGCAGTTGTAGCAGAAAAAATGTTTGGTGAAAGTGGCCGTTATGCTTTTTCCATTTTATTATTTCTTGCTGTACTTGCTTATGTAAATGTTTTATTGTTAAGCAATCCGCGCGTAATGTATGCCATGAGTTTAGATGGAATTTTACCGGCAGCTTTTAAAAAGAAAGATGAAAAAAAAGATGTGCTTACAATAAGCCTTACAGTTTTTGCTGCTATTTGTGTAATCGTTTTATTTTTTGCAGACAGGTTTGACCAAATATTAAGCTTTACAATTTTTCTTGATTCAATTGGGATGGCAACATCTGCCGGTGCGATTTTTATTTTGCGCAAACGCACAAAACATTTGGACAATACAGGTATTTATAAAATGAAATCGTACCCGTTGCTGCCAATTATATTTATACTTTCTTATCTGTTTGTTGGAACAGTTATCGCGATTACAAATCCTGAATATGCAATAACAGGTTTAAGTGTGCTGGCTGGCTTTATTATATTGTATTTTATTTTTCATAAGAAAAGAAATGATGAACCTTTTAGTAATAATAATCTTTTGCAAGATTAAAATGTAAGTATCATGTTTAAAAAACTACGCACTGTAATTTATCATGTTGATGATATTATAAAAGCGAAAGAATGCTATAAAAATGTAACCGCCATTGAACCATATTTCGATCAACCATTTTATGTTGGCTTTGAAGTTAATGGTTGTGAGTTAGGATTAGATCCTAATATGAACGGTGTTGAAAAAGGAAATCAATCCGTAGCATATTGGTCTGTTGAAATATTGAAGATGTAGTTAATAAATTAACTTTAATGAATGCAACAGTTATATCAGCAATAACAGATGTAGGTGATGGAATAAAAGTAACTGTGTTGAAAGATCCTTTTGGCAATGCAATTGGGTTGATTGAAGAACAAAGGGATTAATTAAATAGTACATTTAGAAAAAGATTGTATGAATATAGATGCAGAAATCAGCAATTATTTGTCCCGCTTTTCAGACGGAGAAAAGAATCTTTTATTAAATATTCTTAAAAAGTTTGATAGTGCTGATAACGAAAATTCGCTTGCAGAAAAAATAGTTACTTACAATAATGAATTAGAAGAAGCTGTGCAAAAAATAAAAAGTGGAGAATATTTTGAACATGCGGATGTTTTAAATAAAGCGAATGAGTGGTAAAACAAAGAGGAAAATTGTGTGGTCAATATCCGCAAGCAATGAATTAAGAAATATTATTGTGTTCATTAAAAAAAATTCTATTCAAAATTCACAAAAAGTAAAGCAAGAGGTATTAAACAAAATTACTGCACTTACTGATAATCCTGAAAGATATCCTGCTGATAAGTTCAAGTTATTAAACACTAATAATAATTTCCGTGCCTTTGAATTGCATAAGATCAGGGTCAGTTATTTTGTTGATGCAAGCCAGATCATGATTATAAGAGTGAGGCATGTAAAGCAAGAGCCATTATTTTATTAAACTGTAAATTCCACTAATGAAAAAATATAGCACTTTAATCATCGTATTTTTTGTATTAAAAACATCAGCGCAAACCATTACTGGTTTCTCTACCAACGATGCTGCAACACAAATTAAAACAGAACAAAAATTTGATG
>JBDUBY010000396.1:0-8548 GCA_040003735.1 Parafilimonas sp. | reverse complement strand
ATACTTCTTTGACGTGTTGAAAGATTGGCAGTCTAAAACGAATTGTATAAAAGATATTTTTAACGAAATGATGAATGATAAACGGATTGATAAAACAAAACCTGCAGTAGAATGGTATAAAAATGCAGATGAAATGTTATGCATGGTAAAAGCACTTTAATTATTAAACAATATTTATGTTAGAAAATTCAAAAGCATTCAGCAGTTTTTCAGTAAACGATTTGCAAAAAGCAAAAGAATTTTACACCAATAAACTTGGGTTAAAAGTTATTGATAATCCTATGGGTTTAATTGAACTGGAAATAATTGGCAGCAGTAATATCATGATTTATCCAAAGCCAAATCATGAACCGGCAACATTTACTATTCTAAATTTTCCTGTTGATGATATTGAAAAAACAGTTGATGCTTTAACAGCTAAAGGAATTGTGTTTGAACAATATAGCGGCCAATTACAAACCGATTCAAAAGGCATCAGCAGAAATCCGCAAGGGCCAATGATTGCGTGGTTTAAAGATGCTGCAGGCAATATTATATCAGTGATCCAAAATAAATAATCTATTAGCTACTGCTGTTAAGTGCGTGTCATAACAGTAACGTCTTTAGCGAAGCTATGCATCACTCCTAATATATAAAATATGGTAACTGAAAAGTTAAACACAAAAGAATTATTCACTTCACTTGATGAAACAACTTCTGAATTAATACAGCTTGCATCATCAAAAAATGAAGTGCTTATAAACACGGTTCCATTTGCAGGCAGTTGGACTGCAGCACAATTGATAATTCATGTTACAAAGTCAAATAAAGCAATTGCGCAAGGCTTAAAAATGCAAGGCAAACCTGCTGACAGAAATCCTGAAGAAGGTGTGCCACATCTTAAAAAGATGTTTCTTGATTTTGAAGTTAAATACCAGTCGCCTGATTTTATAATTCCGGAAGAAGGGAATTATAATAAACAAGAATTGATTGATGCGCTCATAAAATCAATTCAACGTTTACAGCAAACACGCATTGAAACAGATTTAACAGAGATAATAAATCTTCCTGCCTTTGGCGATGTAACAAAACTTGAATTATTGCATTTTGTTTTATATCACACGCAAAGACATATTCATCAATTAAAAAAAATATTTACATCACTCAAATAATACATTCATTATGGCAACAACTTCATCTAAAAAAAATAAAATTATTTATTGGATTACTACCGGTATTCTTGCATTGTTTCTTTTATCAGGCGCATTTTTTATCAACAGCCAAATGGCGATTGATGGTATGCATCATCTTGGTTTACCTGAATGGTTTCGGTGGGAAGTAAGCATTGGCCATATTATTGGTGGCTTGCTTTTAATACTTCCTGTTTGGCCACGTTTAAAAGAATGGAATTATGTTGCATTAGGCATTGATTATATTTCTGCATCTATTGCTTATTTTGCTATTGATGGCGTTGTTGGTGCATCATTCTTTCCTTTAATTGATCTGGTAATATTAATTGTATCATATATCTACTATCATAAAATAAAAAAATCAGTATTTAATCATTCTTAATTAATTTTTTTATGCGTAAAATAATTGTATCAAACTTAATTTCTGTTGATGGATATTTCGAAGGCATGAACCAGGATCTGAGCTGGTTCACGGTTAATGAAGAATTTTTTGAATATGCAAGAAACTTATTGCATGAAGTTGACACAATTATGTATGGCCGCGTTACCTATGAACACATGGCGGATTACTGGCCTAATGCGAAAGATAATGATGAAGTGATAACGCAAAAGATGAACAGCCTTCAAAAAATTATTTTTTCAAAAACGCTTGAAGAAGCTATATGGAATAACTCGCTTATTATAAAAGAAAGTATAGTTGAAGAAGTAAAAAAACTTAAACAACAACCAGGCAAAGACATTGTTATTTTTGGAAGCGGCACCATTGTCTCTGAGCTAACGCAATGGCGATTGATTGATGAATACAGGCTGATTGTTAACCCTGTTATTTTAGGCAATGGCAATCCTTTATTTAAAAGCATTAATGAAAGAATTAAATTAAAACTTATCAAAACAAAAACACTTGCATCAGGCGTAATCATTCTTTATTATCAGCCTGAAAAAATAAATTGATGAACTTTTATGATTGATGCCGCAAACAGGAATAAACAGCAAACATTTTTTTTAATATTCATACTTGGATTGCTTGATACAATCGGGCCATTCTCTATTGACATGTATTTGCCGGCATTTCCAAACATTGCAAAAGACCTGCATACAACTATTCAAAATGTTTCCTTATCTGTTTCAACTTATTTTTTAGGTTTTGCTGCAGGGCAAATTTTGTACGGGCCATTGCTTGACAGGTTTGGAAGAAAGAAACCGATTTACATTGGATTGAGCTTATATATTATCGCCACCATTATTTGCGGTTTATCAAATTCGATGAGTGCATTATTAATAATGAGATTTATACAGGCATTAAGTGGTTGTGTTGGTGCAGTAGCGGCGATGGCAATGGTGCGTGATTTTTTCCCACCTGAAAAAAGCGCGGCCATCATTTCATTTCTCATTTTAGTCATCGGCCTTTCGCCTTTGTTAGCACCAACCGTTGGCAGTTTTGTTGCCGATGCATTTGGATGGAGATATGTTTTTATTACGCTTGCTATAATTGCGTTTATTGTTTTGTTGCTGGTACTATTTTTTTTACCGGAAGGTCAAAAGCCAGATAAAAATATATCGCTTAAACCAGCACCAATTATAAACACTTTTAAGCAAATTTTATTTTTACCGCAGTTCTACATTTTTACACTTGCAGGCACGTTTTCTTTTTCAGGTTTGTTTGTGTATGTAGCTGGATCGCCTGCTGTTTTTATGGATGGATTTCATGTAAGCGCAAAAGTTTACGGAGGCATTTTTGCGTTGTTATCTGTTGGCTTAATTGGCTGCAGCCAGTTAAATCATGTATTAACAAAAAAGTTTAAAAGCGAAGACATTTATAAAGTATCTGCCATCATTCAAACTATTGCCGCGGCTGTATATTTTATTGGCGTATTAAATAATTGGTATGGCATTACGGCTAACATAATAGCACTTTTTATTATTGTTTCATGCGCTGGGTTAGGCTATCCAAATGCTGCTGCAGTGGCATTGGCACCATTTGAAAAAAATACCGGCAGTGCTTCTGCTTTACTTGGATTTATTCAGTTAGGAATTGGCGGATTATTATCGTCTGCCGTTGGTTTCTTTCATGCAAAAGGCAGCTATCCAACATCGTTGGTTATATTAATTACATCGGCTGCCGGTTTAGCAATTTTAATAGCAGGAAGAGAACGCGTTGATAAATCTATAATGCCAGGAAATTAAATTGATAATAGCACGCATTAACCTAACCATTTTTTAAACACCAAATTTTTACAAACAATGACTAATATAGAAATTGTAAGAAAGATGAATGATGGTTTTGTTAAAGGTGATATGGAAAAAATGATGCAGCATTTTGCAACTGATGTGCGATGGAATGTGATAGGCGCATCTACTTTAATAAATAAAAAGGTTTTTAAAAAGGACGTGAACAATAAATATTTTATTGGATTGCCAACTTTAAAAATTAAAAATGAAATACAGCAAGGTGATTGGGTTGCAGTAGAAGGTGAAGTGCTGTGTAAAAAAAATGACGGTAGCATGCTTCATGCGCTTTTCTTTGATGTCTATCGTTTGGAGAATGGAAAAATAAAGGAACTGCGCTCTTATGTAATTGAAAGAAATAAACCGGTTTATTTATCAATCAATAATTATTAACAATCTAAAAAACAAAATTATGCCTTCAATTAATCCTTACCTGAATTTTGCAGGTAACACAGAACAAGCATTCAATTTTTACAAATCAGTTTTTGGCGGCGAATTTTTAATGCTGCAGCGTTTGGGTGATACGCCCGATGCAGATAAATTGCCGCCGGGCACAAAAGATAAAATCATGCATGTGAGTTTGCCCATTGGAAAAAATAATGTTTTAATGGGAACAGATGCCTGTGAAGAAATGGGCTTTAATCTTACACAGGGAAATAATTTTTATATCGCTATAAGCCCTGACAGCAGGGAAGAAGCCGATAAATTATTTAACAGTCTTGCTGAAGGTGGCAAAATTAATATGCCATTGCAGGACATGTTTTGGGGCGATTATTATGGCGATCTAACTGACCAGTTCGGCACTAAATGGATGGTTAATTACAGCAAGCGCTAAAGTTTTTTTAAGCAGGAATTACGTAAAATCATTCCGGACATACATAATGTTTAGGAATGATTTTTTTGTATGAATATCAGCACAAATATTTATCAAAATTTTAATAACAAACGGCGCCACCATTGCTGATGAACGCCGCCGATCTTTGGGGATCTCTTTTTATTGCTTTACAATTTTTTCTTTTTGAATAACATTTCCGTTTGCATCTTTTACAGCAATATAATAAATGCCTGCTGCAAGATTAGGTAAAGAAATTTTTATATCATCGCTGTTTGCATTGATTGTATTATTGAAAATATTTTTTCCTTTAATATCTGTTACAGTTACAACATATTTTCCGGCGTCTGCATGCATCATAACGTAATTTTTAAAAGGATTCGGATAGAAATTAATGTTGATTTTATTATTATCATTCACCAACAATACAACGTTTGAAGTTGTTTGTTTTCCATCGTTATCAGTTACACTTAACCTGTAAAAATTATTTCCCTGCAATGGTTGCATATCTGTATAAATATGTGCGCCATTTATTAAAGTCCATTGAGTGCTTACATTATTCAAGACTGAAAAATGAACACCATCGCTGCTTCTTTCAAGCATAACTATTTTTACATTTTCGCTTTGCGCAATATTTATATGCAAAACGTTTTGATTGTTTTTTTGTTCGCCATAAAATTTTGAAATATCAACAGCTAATACTGACTGATTTATTGCGGTAAATGCGACATCCCATGCAACAGATGGTAATGGAATTGTAAGTGTTCCATTTGTTGCGTTTGCATTTAGCGTACTTGTTACAAGCCCGGTTGAACAACTATATAAATTCACTGTATATGCTCCATTGTTTACGCCCGATATTATAACACTGGTGCCGGTAACAGGCAATGGTGCTTTGGCGCTGTCATGTAAATATTGCCAATTATATTTTTTGTTTAAAGCCCAGCCGGCAAGCCGGTTTTTATCTGCAGAACCTAACACATAATCTTCAAGTGGCGGGGCAATATTTGTAAATGTATAGTTTGAAATCTGCGCCCAATCAATACCAAGATTATCAACTTTAATATCATGCGCACCTGCAGAAATATTTACGGAATAGGTTGTGTTGATTGTTGCACTTTGATCTAACACAAGCACATTATCAACATAAATACTTACATGCGGAGAGGAACCAGAAACACTTCCCGCAGTTATCACTTTAAACTCTCCATTAACCGCATACGTAACATGAAATGTTGGTGGATTTCTGTATTGCGTATTGTATGTACTGCCAAATAAGTACTGGCTGAGATTACTTGCATCGGGTGTCATATTTCCATTGGCATCAATTGTAAAATCTGAAGCGCTTGCCTTTTCAAAATTTTCAGCCGGAGAAACAATCAGGTCAGATCTTTCGCCGCCGCTTATGGTTGCAGTAACGCTTTTATAATTATCATCTTTCAATTTAATATTTGAAATAAAAGATGACAAAGGTTTATAATGATAATATAAATTCTGCGGATCAACATAATCATCCCACCACCACGTCATTGCACTGCCTAAAGCGCCACTTACAGAAGTTGCCCATATAGCATTATGAATATGTACACCATTCGGGTCTTCTGTTGAAAGAACATCGCCTGCACCGCCAAGACCAAACTCTCCATTTAATGTTGGCTTATTGTAAGCACTTAAATAATTTTTGTTATCGCTGGCAAGAATAGTTTCAATATTAGGCGAGCTTATATAATTATGTGTTTGCGTAAAATCAATGTTTGGTAACTTCCATGTATCAGCATCGTTATTACTGTTGGCATAACTTGTAGTTACAAGATGCTTGTAAACATCTTTGAATTTTATGTACGTTGAAAATTGATCGTGCCAGCTTGTAATATCTGTTTGATGTGCATCAAAATCATCAGTCAAATCAACTTCATTAAACAGCTCCCAGCTTTCAATATTTTTTGAATAACCATAACGCGCAATAATATAACGCTGCCTGTTTTGGTAATAACTTTTTGCTGTTGTGTTTGAGAAAAAATCCCATGTATTTGCGCACGGGCCGCCATTTGCAGCGTTGTATGGATTATCACTCCATTCAGGATTTACTTGCGTGGAAACCTGGCCGTGATGATTTAAACAAAGCTGCATATACACATTCAGCGAGCTGCATTTATCAAGCAGCCAGTCTAAATAATAAGCGCTGGTTTGTTTATATTGTTCAAGACCAGCAAAACCATTATTACCATTTTTCCATTCAAGCGCAAAAGCCCAGTCGCTCATCCACACACGGATAAAATTTCCACCGTTGGATGATAATTTTCCAAGCCAGTTTGTATAATCGGTTACAACATTATTATCCTGCCAGCCCATGTTTTCGCCAACAGGAATATATTGTGTGCCATCATCAAAATTTAAATAGTTAGTATTATTTTTTTTGATAAAGCCGTGTATAGATGAAGCTATACATTGAAATGTGGAAGCGCTTTGTGTTGTAATGCCTGAAGTATTTTTAGCAGACAAAACATAACTCCACGTTCCTGTTTCAGCTGGTGAAAAACGCACTTTAAAGTTATGCGTGCCTAAATCAGTTAAAGCGCCGGTTGTTGTATTGAGTGAATAATTTTCAATATAAAAACCATCAACCGTATCTTTTTTTGCAGATGGCGAAGTAAAGATGCATTGCGTTGCAATATCATCGTAATTATATGGATTTGTATAACCTGCAGTAAGATCAATCGTTAGTTCAAACTTATCATACTTAGCAATGCTGGTTGCATTTGTTGTTACTGAATTGAATACCGGTTTCTGTGCATTCAATTGCATTGTGCATAGCACAAATGCGAAACAAAGAAGTTGAATTTTTTTCATAAAATATTTAATTTATAAAGTTTTAATTGGCTGATGTTCCATTGTTGCCATGAAAAACGATTGCACAAGGGAGTGACACAACCGTGATGCCACGAAGAACTGCAGCTTACAACAAAAAAAATTTTATTGCTTTGTTAACCGCAACATCACAACATCGTGCGAAGCAACCGTTGCATTCAATTGCTTTGCTGTAGTAGATAAATTTTTCTTCGTCCATACATCCATAATTTTATATGTTGTAGTTGCGGCATTTAATTGTTTCGATGATAGCGTATCATTTACATTTTCACTCTTCCAATCAAAATTTATTTTTTGTGATTGCATAGAACGGTTTACAAAACACACAGCCCAATCACCATTACTTAAAGGTTTGAACCATGTTTCCAAACTATCTTTTGATGCGTAGCGCCAGCCCTGCACGCCAAGTACATCCTGGTTAATTGCAATAGCATCTTTGTTGGTTAAAATTGTTCTTGTTGCTGCAGTCATTTTGCGAATATCATTGCCGGCAATTAACGGCGAAGCCATCATACACCATAAAGAAAAATGCGTACGATCTTCAGCAACGCTCATTCCATTTCCTACTTCTAACATATCAGGATCGTTCCAATGATTTGGACCTGCATATTTGCGCAAGGGTTCATTTAAGTCAACGCATTTCATAACGCAATTTGGTTTCCATCCATTGATTTCAACATCACCTTGATAACACGCACCAATATCGCCAGTTGAACGCCATAACTGTCCATCTTTTGCAGCCCATAACCATGGTTGATGACTGCCCCATTCGCACAAGCTAAAAATGATTGGTTGCTTTGCAGTAAACAACGCTTTGCTCATTGTGCCGTATGCTTCCTGTGCATTTAAACTATCAGCATAACACCAGTCAAATTTTAAATAATCGATATTAAGCGATGCATAAAAACGTGCATCCTGGTATTCATAGCCACGAGTGCCGGGATAACCTGCGCATGTTTTTGTTCCGGCACAATTGTATAAACCAAACTTTAAACCTTTTGCATGCACATAATCAACAAGCGCTTTCATTCCATGCGGAAATTTTTTTGGATCAGGAACAAGATCACCTGTTTTTGCATCACGTTCCATTGCCATCCAGCCATCATCTAAAACAATGTACGTGTAACCAGCATCTTTCATACCTGATGATACCAAACTATCAGCGATGCCTTTTACAAGATCTTCAGAAATATTTGTTTCAAAAGTGTTCCAGCTATTCCAACCCATTGGCGGCGTTGGCGCAAGGTTGTCGAATTTTTGTGCGAATGATTTTAAGCTAATAGCAAGCAATAATAACAGGGTAATTTTTTTCATATTGATAATTTATAGATTGAATATGTACATTAATATTTTCGCAATTTATCTCTCACTTTAATTCCTGATTCTTTTAAATCTTCGTCTTTCCATCCGCCGTTTGATGATGCTGATTTTTGCAACACAGAACAGGTTTCAT